>JAEWBT010000066.1 GCA_023391015.1 Bacteroidota bacterium | reverse complement strand
GTCATGCCCCAGGCCGCCGCTTCGTTGGGCGTGATGTGGATTTTTTCGTAGCGCTCCCGCGAACCGTCGCGGCGACAGAGATAGCCCACATTATACAGCCGCCCGTCCACCAGTTCCGGCATGCTGCCGGTAATGATGTTGATGTTATAAGCCACCGCCAGGCGCGAAAATTCGTTGGTTAGTTCTTCTGTGAAACCAGCAAGCTCCCGGATGGCGTCTGCCATCGAGCGGTTGTTGTAAGGCGCCATCAGCGGCGCGTTGAACAATTCCGGAAACAGGGCGAAATCGCTCTGGTAGCCGCTGAGGGCATCCACGAAAAACTCCGCCTGATGCATCAGGTCAGCCACGTCGCGGTAGGTGCGCATCTGCCATTGCACCAGCCCCAGGCGAATGATGTTTTTGGTTTTGCGCAGCTGCGCGCGGTCTTTCTCGTAGTAAATGTTTTCCCACTTCAGGAGCACGGCGTATTCGCGGCTCACTTTATCGCCCTCCAGGTAGTTTTTGAGCACTTTGAGCGGATGGAAATCATTGCTCAGCTGAAAGCTCAGGACCGGATCGTGGATTTCGCGCTGCCGCACTTTCTGGATATAATCTTTGGGCGAAAGCGTGTCGGCGTATTCGTGATAATTGGGAATGCGCCCGCCAAATACAATGCCTTCCAGATTCATGCGCTCACAGAGTTCTTTCCGGTAATCATAAAGCCGCCGCGCCAGTCGCAGACCGCGGTATTCGGGTTTGATAAAAACGTCGATGCCGTAGAGGGTGTCGCCCGCCGGGTTGTGGGTTTCAAAGGTGTAGTTTCCGGTAATATCGCGGTAGGTGTGGGCCTCGCCAAAGTCTTCGAGGTTGATGATGATGCTGAGCGCGCAACCGGCAATCTGTCCGTTCATTTTCACCACCACCTGGCCTTCCGGAAATTTATCAATCAGGGCCTGGATCTGATGCTCGCGCCAATACATGCCGGCCATGTTGGGGTAAGAAGAAATCATCGCTTCTTTCAACTCTTCATAATCGGCAATGGTGAGCAGACTGATTTCTACGTTTTGAGTGGTATGTGTTGTGTTCATAGTATTGGATGGATAGGGTATAAAAACTACTCCAAAGCAGTCTTATCCCGTAGAGACGTTGCATGCAACGTCTCTACGGTTTCCGGAAATCTTTGCAAAATGTGTGTTGAACCCCGCTGGGGTTCTTTTCCTACTTGTTTCTGAACTGCGTCCGGGGCTATTTAAATGGGAGCCCGAAGGGCTCCCTGCATTCATTCGGAGGCATTGCCCTACATAATTATCTACCGAATCCCTGATTTCTCCTCAACAAACTTCATACAGAACAATCGCCTATAACTTAATCCGCTCGGCCACCAATTCGCCGGTTGCCTTCTCGAAAAGCGAGAGCAACTTGGCCGGGGGCGTCATGCCTTTGTTTTCCTTTTGCACCACGCTGTTGAGCGTATCCACGTATTTCTTTAAGCCTTTCACCGCAAAAAAGCCGGGCGATTCTTCATAGCCATCCACCATTTTCAAAAGGTCGGCTTCGCCGGCACCGCGCTTGAAAGGGCGGAAGCCAATGCCGGTTTTCTCCATCTCCTCCAACCACTGCTCGTAAAAGCCATTAAAGGCCGCCAGATTGGCCAGAAAGCCGGAATCTATGTTGTGGCGGCGCAGCTTGTCGCTTTCATCTTTGGCCCAGCGCCCTTCTTCCTGTGCGCCATAAAAATCCCGGAAAAAGCGCAGGAATAAATAGTATTGCGTGAGTGATTTGGCGGCAGTAGCCCGACTGCGCTCGCCAAACTGCGCAAAGCGAACCGGCGGCGTACCGTCTTTCAATCCATACTCCAAATAGCGGGGCGACTGCACGCGACCATTAGATACGGCGAGCGATGCACGGTCGGTGGCCATAAAATCGAAGATGGAAAGGGCGGCGGCCAGTTCCACAAAATGCGCTTTGTTGCGTTGCTGCTGTGCGCCGTCGGCACCCGCCTGCGTGTTGCCCAGCGTGTCGCCGATGTAATACAGTGCGTTGAGGCGCGGAGCGGCTTCGCTCGTCAGGTTTTTGGCGTAGTAGGCCAGCGCGTCTTTGGTTTTGGCAATAAAGGAATTGCTGTCAATAACCGTTTTGCCGCCGGTGGCATCCACGTCAAAATAGGGGAGAACAGTAACCGCGCCCACCGGGATGTCGCGCAGGCGGGCGTGGTTGGGCACGCCGCTGTCGGCGTTGCGGATGTTTTTGACCAGGAGCGGAAAGCCTGCCGCGCCGGTGCCGCCAAAGATGGAGGAAACAATAAAAACACGATCGCTTTCATTCACCGAAGCGGCGAATTTGTGGAACAGCTCGCTGTCGCGCATCTTGTTGAGCACTACGCTGCCGATGTGGGGATTTCCTTTGAAACCCACTTCCATATCCGACGCCAGGTTTTTGTCGGAATACAGCATCGAGGTCAGCGCTTTGTTGGCCCGGCTCATGCCGTCATAATCGATGGCTTCTTTGAAGCGGCGGCCCGTAACACCTTCCATATCAAAGCGAAACTGATCTTCGGCCCCGCCGCCGTCGCCCAGCTCGTTGAGCGATTTTACCACCGTGCCGAAAAAGCCGCTGGTGCTGCCCGAGGTGCGCTGCACCGCGCGGTAGTGGCGCAGGATTTCAATGGTGCGCGTCAGGTCGCCGTTGGCCGTGTCGGGATCGATGAGAATGGGAATGACGGCCTCGGTATGGGCTACCTTCAAACCCGAAGCCAGCAGCAGGGTAAACGCTTTGAGCACGCGCGCGCCGGTGCCCCCGATTCCAAAAACATATAAAGCCATGAACGCAGAGAAAGGTTGGTTTTTTCCGGAAATGTTCCGCTAAAAGGCTTTCATTTCCGGAAAATCAAAGCCGCCTAAAAAGGAACGTACCGGTTGTTGCGGCTGCCCCATTTCAGCAGCAAGGTAAAAAACACAGAGGCAATGACCGAAAACACTGCCGATTCGAAAGCAAAGGAATGGCAATCGCTTTCGCTAAACGGCATGGCGGCGTTGATGTTGCCGTTGTGCACCATGTTGTAGCCTTTCAGAAACGCAATTACATACACCAGAACGGCCACGACCAGCACGTGCAGGGCCCACCATTTTTTCTTATCCGCGCCGGGGCGGTTGAAGAATCCGTAGTAATAATTGCCAAATGCAAGCAGGTTGAGGCCCACCATCCACAGTGCCGTGTAGAGGTATTCGTTGGGATGGGTGTAACCGTTGACGAGGTCGATGCGATCGATACCCATCAGGTGTTGCTCCAGGTTGTTGGAAGGGCGCAGGCCGGGAATGTAATAATGGAAAGGCATCTTGGGAGAGAAAATGCTGGGGCGTTATTAGAGAGATGGACACCAGACCAGCGGCGTCAAAGATATTCCGGAAACTTTATGTTTAAAAAGCTAGCACTTACTGTCCCAACGGCTGCCTTCTACCGCGAAACCGTAACCGGCTGGAATGTTGCCAGATACGGCGTTGGGTTGAGGCCTTCGGCAAAGCCCCGGATGAGATATTGCAGCCCGTAGGTCCTGCTCATTTCCGGAAATTTGGCTTTCAATGGCCCGGCATAGGTGCTGCTGTATTGGCCCACCCAGGAGGGCAACTGATTTTTAAGTTTTATAGAAACCGTATGTCCTGCGCCGAGGGTTGGGCTGGTCAGGGTAAAAACGTGCGTGTAACGTCCATGGGGTTGTGCTGTTACCTGAAGACTGTACTGCGCCGGCGAAACCTCATAATTTTCCACATTGCGTTTATAATCTTCGGTGGCGATAACGTTGCTCAGGTCGGCTTCCAGGCGCAGAACAAAATTTTTCCCCGGACCGCCGAGCCGGGCTTTTTTAGCGGTCAGATTTTTGGCGCTTTCGGGGTCGGCGGCGTAGTAATCCAGTCCGCCCAGCGGGGGCAGGAGGGTTGCAGCCGGCGTTGGAGCCGGTGGCCCCAGCAAGAAGGATTGCGCGAAGAACGGTGCGCGGCTTTCCAGCTCGGCAGCTATTTGGCTAATGGCTGCCGGTGGACCCACGAGTAGGATAAAATAAGGCCGGTAGCCGCTGATGGCTTCTTTCCCGCCATTGGGCGGATAATAGGCCCCATTCCGGAATTCCGTAGTGTCGCGGAGGATGAGGGCCGCGAGCGGTGTTTTAGCCAGGCGGCGGTTTACGATCGTCTGAATGTGGCTTTGCTGACTGTTGAGATCGTTGCCGGTGGATTTGGTATCCACCACAAAATCGGAAATAAGGGCAGAGACATCGGTATTTCCGGTTTTCTCGAGTACGGTAGCGATGATCTGTGAGAGGTCGGAAGTGGCACCGTTGGCACCAGCAGCCCGCAGGCGTTTACCGATTGCTTCCGGAGTAAGATTTGCGAAATACTGCGCTACCTGTGCATCGGTTGCGTTGGGATATACATCGTAAGGGATGTTGGCGATTTCGCGGATGCTGAAGCTTTGGCGGCCTTTGCGGGTGTTGAGGAAAACCTGAAGCTGATTGACGGCATTCCGGAAACGTGTGTTGGGCGGTGCCACATAAGGCAGCATGCTGGTGGAGGTTTCCAGATAAAAGTTATAGCCAAGCGGCATCGATGCTGCCCCATTGCTTACGTCTTGCGCCGGTCCAGGTGCCGGACTTTGAATTGCACCGTTATCAGAACTGCAGCCTTGCGTCAGGGAGAAGGCAGTGCAAAGAACGAAAAGACTGGAACGAAGGCGGGTGCGCATGTCCCCGAAATTAGGGCAGGCGTGAGAAAACGGTTTGAAGTGCAGGGAAGTCTGCGAAAAATACGCAATTCATCGTATTGTGCCGGCTGCCCCGCCGCTCAACCTTTGCATTAACAAATTTTCTTTTTCCACCCACTACCAAAACTTTCTTTATGAAACTCAAATCCCTTCTCCTTCTGACCGGCGCCTGCGCCCTCCTGGGAACGTCCTGCAAAAAAGACGACAACAAAAACAGCACTAGCAACAACGCTGCGCCTTCTGCATCTACACTGGCCGCCGGTACGGGTTATATTGCCTTCAACACCAGCAAAGCATTTAACGGTAGCACCAGCCATAAATACCAAAAAACCGGTCTTTACGACCAGGCTCCTGCATACCTGAGCAGCGGAACTGCTTCTATCCAGGGAGCGCATACAGAAGTAAGTGGCACCACCGTAGGCAAGATTTCTACCGCCGTCCTGATGGTCTATGCCGCAAAAACCGGAACGATTAGCTTTGGATCCAGCAGCAGCGGGGTAGCAGCAACTTTTGCCATCGCGGTTACCAACGGAACCTCCGGCACAGCTACAGAGGCTTATGCCATGGAGTCCGGCTCCCTCGAAGTAACGAAATTCTCCAACACCGAGATGGAAGGCAAGTTTTCCGGAAAAGCGGTGAACGATGATGCCAACGCTGAAATCGACATCACGAACGGCTCTTTCGCCGCCAAGTTTTAAGAAACAGCCTTTTCGTTTGCTTTGAAATCCCGGAAATTTCCGGGATTTTTTTATGCTCCGGAAGGTACAGGCCAATTCTCACTCTCCACATTTACTCCCAAAAAACCGCCTTGCCTACCTTCGCAGCCACTTATGCGTATTCTTCCCGGCGAGATTAAGACCAGTCAACTTCATGCCTATCTGCTCGGCGCGGTTTCGCCCCGGCCTATTTGCTTTGCTTCTACGGTGGATGAGGACGGCAACCCCAACCTGTCGCCGTTTTCATTTTTTAATATCTTCGGTTCCAAGCCGCCCATTCTTATTTTCTCTCCCGCCCGCCGCGTGCGCGACAACACCACCAAGCACACGCTGCAAAACATTTTGCGCACCAAAGAAGTCGTCATCAACGTGGTGAGCTACGCGATGGTGCAGCAAATGAGCCTCGCCTCCTGCGAATATCCCGCCGGAACCAACGAGTTTATCAAAGCCGGATTCACGCCGCTGGAAAGCACACTGGTGAAACCCTTCCGCGTGGCCGAGTCGCCGGCGCAGTTGGAGTGCCGGGTGAAAGAAGTGATTGAAACCGGAACCGAAGGCGGGGCCGGCAACCTGATTATCTGCGAGTTGGTGTGTATGCATCTGAATGAAGCAGTGCTTAACGAAGCCGGACAGATAGACCCCAATAAGATTGACCTGGTGGCGCGCATGGGCGGCGATTTTTATTGCCGCGCATCGGGGCCGGCGGTTTTTACCGTTCCAAAGCCAAATACAACACTCGGCATTGGCATTGATGCCTTGCCCGAAACCATTCGCAACAGCCGAATCCTGACCGGGAACCACCTGGGTCTTTTAGGGAATAGCAGCGCCGTTCCGGTGGTAGAAACCATCTCCAACGACGAGCGGCTCACGCTTTTGCTGCGCGAATATGACACCGCGCCCGAAGCCCTGCACCTTGCGCTCCATCAATACGCTGCCGAGTTGCTTGATAAAGGCGATGTGGCCCTCGCTTGGGAAGTGCTCCTCAGCGACAGCGATGGCGGAAAAGAATTGCGGGGCTGATACCTAAAAAAGCCCGGTTAGCTGCCAAATAGGCGCTCGAAAAGCCAAAGTGGCTTTCTGATGCAGCTTTTTGCTTGGCAAAGGCAGCTAAAAGCTTGGCTAAATCAGCTTTTTGCTTATTGGAGGCAGCAAAAAGCTCGGATAATGCAGCTTTTTGCTTGGTGATGGCAGCAATATGCTTGCTCATCCATGCAATTTGCCTGGTAAAGACAGCAAAAAGCTCGGGCAAGGCAGCAAAAAGCTCGGAAGAGACAGCAAAAAGCTCGGAAGAGGCAGCATTTAGACAGGTTGCCTTTCTTTTTTTGGATATCTAAGTTGTTGATTTTATAACTATGCGTATTGTTATTCAGCGGGTTTCGGAAGCTTCCGTTTCTATTGAAGGCGCGATCCACGCGGCTATAGATGCGGGCTTTCTTGTTTTGCTGGGCATCCACGAAGCTGATACGGAGACCGATGCCGACTGGCTTTCCAGAAAAATAGCCCGTCTGCGGGTCTTTAATGATGCCTCAGGAAAGATGAATAAAAGTCTTTCGGATGTAGCCGGCGATGTGTTGCTCATCAGTCAGTTCACGCTCCATGCTTTGTATGAAAAAGGGGCCCGCCCGTTTTTTATCACCGCTGCCCGTCCCGAGAAAGCCATTCCATTGTATCATTATTTCCGGGAATGCCTGGAGCGGGAGTTGGGTAAAGAAGTTTTTACAGGTGTTTTTGGGGCGGATATGAAAGTAGCCCTCGTTAACGACGGGCCGGTTACCATTGTTATGGACAGCCAGGCGCGGCAATAGGGGAGGGGAGATGGATGCCGAAGAAAGGCATTAAAAGACAAGCGGCCTTCAAACGCTTTTTAAAAACGGGACAAAACAAAACATCCCGTATAATAATGTTGCTTCCATGTGAGTGCTGAAGAATAACAGAGCGGCCCTTAAGCCTATTGAACCATTTTTGCTGTCTGGAAATCAATTTTTCTGAAAATTATTGCCGAATGCTTTTGTTTTTGTAGTCTGTGCTTTGAAAAAAGCAAAAAATTTCCGGAAATTTCTTTAAAAAGTAGATTTTTTCCGGAAAAAATCTACTTTTGTGCAAAATTGCATTCAATGAGCAACCCCCGCTTCGAGGCCCTGCGCGAAATGGCCAACGACACGCTTAAAAAAGGCCACTATTACAATAAAAAAGTAACGCAGCACTTTGCCTGCAACGTTTTTACGGCCCGCACCGCCCGCGAATGGCTTAGTGACGAAGCGTATAAAAGCCTCATGCATTCGGTAAAAACCGGCAATAAGCTGGAGCGCCGGATGGCCGACGGCATCGCCGTAGGGCTGAAAGCCTGGGCTGAAGACAAAGGCGCGACGCACTACTCGCATTGGTTTCAGCCGCTCACCGGCACGACCGCCGAGAAGCACGATTCGTTTTTTACCCTTAAAGGCGACGGCACCGCCATCGAAGAATTTGACGGCAACGCCCTCATTCAGCAAGAGCCGGATGCGTCTTCCTTTCCCAACGGCGGCATCCGCGCCACCTTTGAAGCCCGCGGCTACACCGCCTGGGATCCCTCTTCGCCAGCCTTTATTGTAGAGACGGGTTATGGAAAAACCTTGTGTATTCCAACCATTTTTATTGCCTATTCCGGCGAAAGTCTGGACCACAAAGCGCCGCTTCTGAAGAGTCTGGCCGCCATCAATGCTGCCGCTGTGGACGTTTGTCATTACTTCGACCGGAATGTAACGAAGGTGACGCCCACGCTGGGTTGGGAGCAGGAATATTTTGTGGTAGATGAAAATCTGGCAGAAGCACGGCCTGACCTCATTATGTGTGGACGGACGCTTATCGGGCATTCCCCGGCCAAAGGACAGCAGCTGGAAGACCACTATTTTGGTGCCATTCCGGAGCGTCTTTTTGAGTTTATGCAGGACTTCGAAGTGGAAGCCTACAAGGTGGGCATTCCCCTCCGTACCCGCCACAATGAAGTCGCGCCCGGCCAGTTTGAATGTGCACCTATTTTCGAAGAATGCAACATCGCCGTGGACCATAACTCGTTGTTAATGGACACGATGCACCGCGTGGCGAAGCGTCATAAATTGAAAGTGCTTCTCCACGAAAAGCCGTTTAAGGGCGTGAACGGCAGCGGCAAACACAACAACTGGAGCCTTTCTACCGACACCGGCGTGAACCTGTTGGCCCCCGGCAAAACCCCGCGCACCAACCTGATGTTCCTGACGTTTTTTGTGAATACGATTAAGGCCGTTCACGACTACGCCGACCTGCTGCGCGCCGTGATTGCCTCTGCTGGCAACGACCACCGCCTCGGGGCGAACGAAGCACCGCCTGCCATTATTTCCGTTTACCTGGGCAGCTATCTGACCCGTGTGCTGAACGAAGTAGAAGAGCGTGTTACGCAGGATTTCAACGAGCAGGATGAAAGCATGCTGCGCTTAGACATCCACAAGCAAATTCCGGAACTGCTGCTCGACAACACCGACCGGAACCGGACCTCACCTTTTGCATTTACCGGAAATAAATTTGAATTCCGGGCTGTGGGGTCGTCGGCCAACTGTGCCGGGCCTATGGCGGTGCTAAATACGATTGTAGCCCAAACCCTTCGGGACTTTAAAAAGGAAGTGGATGCACTGATTCAAAAAGGCGAGAAACGCGAGATCGCGGTGTTGCAGGTGCTGCGTACCTATATCGAAAGCTCTAAGGCTATCCGTTTTGAGGGCGACAACTACAGCGAGGAGTGGGCTGAAGAAGCAGCGCGCCGGGGCTTGTCTAATTTCAAAACCACGCCGGAAGCGCTCGATGCTTTTGTGTCTGAAAAAGCAAAAGAATTATTTGTAGAGAACGGTATTTATACTGACCGCGAGCTGGAAGCGCGTTACGAGATTATGCTGGAAGATTACGTGAAGAAAATTCAGATTGAAGCCCGGATTCTGGGATATCTTTCTTCTTCTCAAATCTTGCCGGCGGCGGTTGCCTACCAAAACAGTCTGATTCAGAATGTAAAAGGTTTGAAAGAGTTGGGACTTCCGGAAGACACGCATCGCAGCCAGCTTAATCTGCTGCGGATTATTTCCGCTCATATTCAGGAGATCAACGATAATGTGGAAGCCATGATTGCCGCCCGGAAAGTCGCTAATAAGGAAGAAGACATGCGTGAGCGCGCCGATCAGTATTGCCATAATATCAAGCCTTACTTCGACAAGATCCGCTACCATGCCGATAAGCTGGAATTGATTGTGGAAGACCGCCTGTGGCCGCTGCCGAAATACCGTGAACTGTTGTACCTGCGTTAAGCAGCAAAAGCTACTAAATTTCCGGAAAATTCCTCAGGAGCTACCCCATTGGGTGCCTCTTGAGGGATTTTCTTCTTAACCCTTTTTAGCTCTGGTTTAAGAGCTGGTATGTGTTTTGTAAAAGGCGTTTTGCGGTTCAAATCCGGAGTCCACAAGGTTACCTTTTTTTCTTTCAGGAATAAATACATGGTCTCCGATTCCGGAAACTTTAAAACTTCAAAAACCAACGACCCATGAAAAAGACCCTCCTCGCAGGTTTCGCACTCGTAGCTTTCGCTTTTGCTTCCTGCAACGCCACGCACGAAGAAAACACCGTCGTAACCGATTCCACGACTGTAGTGGATCCCATGACGACCACCACCACGACCACGACTACAACTGTGATGGACGAAAAAGGCAACCCATACGGCACCATCTACAACACCGACGGCACCGTGAAAATGATGGGTAAAGGTTATAAGATGGATGACAAAGGCAATCCCGAAGGCACTACCTATAACACCGATGGCACCGTGAACGTAATGGGCATCGAAGTGTATCCCGACGGCAACACTACCAACAGCGCTGCACAAGGCGAAACGATTACCCTCGACGGTAAAGTGAACGACCGCGACGGCGACGGCAAAGTAGGCACCGCCGAAGTAAAAGAAGCCGCTCAAAACGTAGGCAATGCCGTAGAAAAAGGCGCCAAGAAAGTAGGCAACGCCGTGAAGAAAGGCGCCAACGAAGTGAAAGGCGAATATAAAGACATCCGCGACGGCCAAAACAACCACTAAGATTTCCGGAATTTCCGGTCCCGAAAAGCCTCCCGATGGGGAGGCTTTTCTTTTTTTAAGAGATTTCCGCACGGCCATTTGCACGTTGCGGCTTTATTTTGGTCTCTATGCCTTCGGAAAACGTCTCGCTACGCGCTTACAACACATTTGGGATTGGGGAAACGGCAGCCCGGCTGCTGCCCGTGGGCAACGAAGCCGAACTAATCGACGCGCTGCAAAATCCGGAATTTCCAGGGCCTTTCCGGGTGCTCGGCGGCGGCTCCAACATCCTGCTGCGCGGGCCGGTGGCAGGCACGATTCTGAAAAACGAAATCCTGGGAAAGGCCGTTTTTCCGGAAAATGAAGACACCGTTTTGCTGCAATGCGGCAGTGGCGAAAACTGGCACGAAACAGTGCTTTTTGCCCTAGAAAACGGCTTGTTTGGAATGGAAAATCTCGCTTTGATTCCCGGAACGGTAGGGGCTTCGCCCATTCAAAACATCGGCGCCTATGGCGTGGAAGTGAAAGATTTGATTCACAGCGTGCGCTTCGTGTATTTTGAAAAAGGCACGGCAACAGAATTCTGCGCCGCCGACTGTGCCTTTGGGTATCGCGACAGTATTTTCAAAAACGAGCTGCGGGGAAAGGGCATGATTACGCAGGTGACATTCCGGCTTTCCAGAACACCGAATCTGAAAATCACCTATGGTGCCATTGGCGAAGAACTTCAAAAAAACGGCATCGAAACGCCTACCCCGCGCGATGTGGCCGGGGCTGTAATGCGCATCCGCCAGAGCAAGCTGCCCGACCCAACCGTTACCGGAAACGCGGGTTCGTTCTTTAAAAACCCAGTGATTCCGGAAGCTCATTTCCGGAAATTACAGGTCGATTTTCCTCAAATTCCGCATTACCCGGCAGGCGAGGGAGTGGTAAAAATTCCGGCGGGCTGGCTCATCGAGCACAGCGGCTGGAAAGGAAAAACTGTTGGCAATGCAGGTGTTCACGCGCGGCAGGCGCTGGTTTTGATCAACGCTACCGGCAAGGCCACCGGCGCAGAAATCTGGGAATTATCCCAAACAATCATTGACGATATCCAAAACCGCTTTGGGATTACTTTGGAGCGTGAAGTGCAGGTGTGGCCGTGAGGGGGCGGAAACGGTGTTGGAGACGATTGTTTGGAAGGGTTGGATGCACAAGTGAAATGCCCAATTAAGGCTTGTCTTTTGTTTTGTCATTCCGCCGAAGGCGGAATCTCAGAGTATAGCCGTGAGACCCCTCCTTGCGGCGGGGTGGCAAAATAAAAAACAGCTTGGACTAAGGGAGCGTCGTCCAATTTCCGGAAGGCGTTCAATAAATCCACTCCTTATTTTCGCTTTTCCAAAAAACAAATCATCACATGCGCGTTGCCGTTGTTGGGGCCACCGGCCTGGTTGGAAGTACGATGCTTCGGGTGCTGGAAGAGCGGGCTTTTCCGGTAACGGAACTCATTCCGGTTGCTTCCCAAAAGTCGGCAGGCAGCACTGTTGTTTTTGGTGGAAAAGCGTGGACTGTTGTAACCGCAGAAGAAGCGCTTCACAAAAAACCGCAACTGGCGCTTTTCTCTGCGGGTGGCGGCCCTTCGCTGGAACTTGCCCCGCGCTTTGCCCAAATCGGTTGCCGCGTGGTGGACAATTCTTCTACCTGGCGCATGGATAACACCAAAAAGCTGATCGTTCCGGAAGTCAACGGTGAGGTGCTGACGGCGGCTGATTTCATCATCGCCAACCCCAACTGCTCGACCATTCAGATGGTGATGGTCCTGAAGCCTTTACATGACCGCTACCGCATCCGCCGCGTAGTGGTGAGCACTTATCAGAGCGTAAGCGGTACAGGTGCGAAAGCGGTGGACGAACTGCACGCCCAGCGCAGCGGCAGCGCTGAAACTTCGGTGTATCCGTATCCGATCGACCTCAACCTGATTCCTCAGATTGATGTTTTCCGGGAAGATGGCAATACGAAGGAAGAAGAAAAAATGATTCGCGAAACGGCCAAGATTCTGGGCGATGCTACGGTGAAAGTGGCGGCCACCTGCGTGCGCGTGCCGGT
>JAEWBT010000029.1 GCA_023391015.1 Bacteroidota bacterium | reverse complement strand
AAATCTTCCGGCGCGGTGCTGGTGCGCGTCCGTTGGAAGATTTCCCAACGGTGGGCCTCATAATAATTCCGGTAGAGCGTTCCGGCGATGCTGTGCCAAATGGCGTTGTAGGGAAACGGCTCTTTGGCGCTGTAGGCCACGGCCTGCGCCACCGCAGCGCTGTCGGCGTTCCCGTCTTCATCGGCCTGCGAGGTGGTTTCAATCAGGTACATCTGCGCTTTGAGCGCCTGTACGGGCACATTCTGGGCACGGGCTTTGGCGTAGATTTTCTCTACTTCTTTCCGCGCGCTTTGCGGCAGCCCTTCGTCCAGATATTTATCTACCTGTTTCCATTCTGCTGTAAAGTTTTTGTCGGGTGTTTGAGCCATTAGAAATAAGGGTGTAACGGATAGGAGTAAAAACAGAAAAATACGGTGGAAAGTCATAGCCGAAAGCGGTTTTTATGGTGGGAGAGACGCTTCATAGACGCGGAGGTTAAAACCATTCCATAAATTGCCCCTCTGGGACGGATTGGACACCGCCGGAGGCGGAATTGGAAAATTGGACGGCTAAAGCCATTGGACAGCTTCGCTATTGGATGCCCTTGGGATATTGAATAATTGGAAATTACAAAATGTAGGTGGTGTATTAGAATGTATGATGGCCTCTTTTGGACGCCGGAGATTGCCTTCGGCGAGCCCTTCGGGGTACCGGGTCTGGGCCCGGAATGACGGTGAAAAGGCGCTTTCTGATGCTTATTTCGGCTGTTTTTCGCTCGTCATGGCGGGCTTGACCCGCCATCTCCAGATGCTTTCTATGCCATCATTCGTTTAAACACACAACCAAAATGTACATTCTTTATTTCTTTCTGTTTGTTCTCCATTATCCATCAGAAGACGAATATTCCAATTGCAAAAGGCAGCCCAATGCGAAGCGTCAAATTCTCTAATTCCGCCTCCGGCGGAGTCCAATTTCCCGAAGGGAAGTCCAATGCACGAAGTGCGTCCAATTCCGCATTCCCTAATTTTACAGTCTTATGAAATACACGCCCATTCCGTCTTCTCTGTATACCCAAAACCGGCAGCGCTTCATGGAACGCATGGCGCCCAACAGCATTGCCATCTTCCACGCCAATCCCGTATTTCCGGAAAATGGCGACGCTACGCATGCCTATAAAGCCAACAGCAACGTGGTGTGGCTCTCCGGCGTGGTGCAGGAAAAGACGATGGTGATTCTCTATCCCGACAACGCCGATACCAAAGCCCGCGAAGTGCTGGTGGTGCAGCGCCCTAATGAACTGCTAGAGAAATGGAACGGCCATCTGTTGCGCAAGGCCGAAGCCACCGCTATTTCCGGAATAGAGAACGTGCAATACGTAGACAATATCGACGCGCAGTTGCAGGTTTGGATGCACCACGCCGACGCCGTTTACCTGTCCACCAACGAAAACGACCGGCTGGCCGGCGAAAACCCGCGCGCCGATTTATTGTTTGTCCGCGAGTTTATGGAGCGCTACCCGCTGCACCGCTACGAGCGCGCTGCCCGGATTATGAAAGAATTGCGGTCCATTAAAACGCCGGAAGAGATTGAAGTGGTGAAAAAAGCCATCGATATCACTGCCAAAGCTTTTGACCGCGTGCTGAAATTTGTGGAGCCGGGCGTGATGGAGTACGAGATTGAAGCCGAAATCACCCACGAGTTTTTGCGCAACCGCGCTACCCGCCACGCCTACAGCGCCATCATCGCGTCCGGCGACCGCGCCCGCGTACTGCATTACGTGGACAATAATCAGAAGTGCAAAGACGGCGAATTGTTGCTGATGGATTTTGGCGCGGAGTATGGCAATTACGCAGCCGATTTGAGCCGCACCATTCCGGTCAACGGCACGTTTACGCCCCGCCAGCGCGAGGTGTACGATGCCTGTCTGGCCGTTCACAATTACTGCGCATCTATCCTGAAACCGGGCATCAACTACGCCGATTACATCGAAAAGGTAAATGAGGAAATGACCCGCCAACTGGTGAAAATCGGCCTGATTTCGGAAGAGGATGCCCAAAACCAAAAGGGCGAAGAACCCGCTTTCCGGAAATATTTCTACCATGGCATTGGCCACCACCTGGGCCTGGACGTCCACGACCTGGGCACGCGCAACGAGCCGGTAAAAGAAGGGATGCTTTTCACCATTGAGCCGGGCATTTATATCGAGGAAGAAGGCATTGGCATTCGCATTGAAAACAACTACTGGCTTACTAAAGACGGCAACATTGACCTCTTCCAAGGCATCCCGATTACGGCCGATGAGATTGAAGCCGCGATGAAGAAATAAGGGGTTAGGGATTACGTATTCTGTAGAGAGGAGGCATGCCTCCTCTCTACTCAATTTTGGATTTTACTTTACCTCGGTTTTGTTTTGTCACCCTGCGCCCGGCGCAGGGTCTGGCCGCTAACCTTAGCAGATAAAACAGCACCTGTCAGGTTTTAGAAACCTGACAGGTGTCTTTATTTTCAGAAATAAATCCGTCCTACCTTTCCGCTATGCGCCTTTTCCTTTTGCTTTTTGCACTGGTACTTTCCGAAAATAGCGGCTTTGCAGCGCCTTATTTCCAGGTGCGCCTTTCGCGGCCCCTGGCGGTGTATTTGTTTGTAAATGAGCTTTCCGGAAATGGGCGACCGGGCAATCCGTTTCAAAAGCTTTACACCGCCTCTCGCTTTGAAACTCCGGAAACCAAAGCCGCACTGGCAGATTTTGACACATTAAATCTCTACTACAGCTACGAGTTTCCGCAATACCCGGCGCTGAGCAAAATTCCCGGTCAGACAGACGCGCTTTTGCGCCGTGCCCTGCTGCTTTCCACCGATTTAAGCGATTTTAAAAACCGCGCAACCGGCATCTTGCCCAAAGAAGATTTTGCCCGCTTGTTGCGCACGCTTGCTGCCTTTGAAGTTGCGTATGATTCGCTTGTTTTTTTTCCTTTAAAACAAGACTTTACCCAACAGCTTTCGGCCTGTGCCCAACGGTTACACGCGCCAACCGTCAGCGACTTTTTCCGGAAAATGGCGCGCTTTCATGGGCAACAAGACACCGGAAATGATACATTCCAGGTCGCTTTCTACCCCTTGCCGAAAAGCCGTGGGTTCCGGGCCACCGCCTTTGCCGATTGCAGCGTCAGCGCCCTACCCGAAGGCGAACGCGATTATGAGATGTTGCTTTCGGTAACGCTTCATGAGATCGCCCATATCCTTTATGACGACCAGCCGTTGTTTTTAAAGGAAACGATTCAGCGGGCGTTTCAGGAAAGCAAATTTCCCGGCGCAGCCAATGCCTATCTGCTGCTCAACGAAGCACAGGCAACCGCCCTGGGCAACGGCGCGGCTTTTCTTGCGCTCACCGGTACGCTGGATTCCGGCTCGTGGTACAACAACAAATACCGCAACGATATGGCCAAGGCCATGTATCCACTGGTAGCGGATTATCTTAATCAATCCAAAACCATCGACAGTGCTTTTGTGGCGGAATATTGCCGGCTCTACGCCACCCGTTTCCCGGAATGGGAAGGGGAAGCCGCACACCTGTTTACCAACCGCTTTGTGGTAGCTAACGATTACGCGGCTATTCAACACGTGCAAAAAGCGTTTCCGGTAACGTCCAACACCCATGGCGCAACGCCCTTCAACGCTGACAATCTCGAAAAGCTAAAGGCTTCGGCGCTTACCAAAGTCTTGATTCTGGACCCCGCTATTTCCGGAAATGTAGCCCTCGCCAGGCGGTTTTTTCCGGAAATCCAAACCGATACAAAGACGCTTCAAAAAGGCTTTGCCCGCTACAAAATGCCCGATGGTACGTGGCTGTACGTTCTTTTTGCCGGCAAAAAGCCGCTAGCGGAAATGCTTCACAAATTATAGCCAGCCAACCGGCCTTACTTCAGTTTCGCCTTTAGCTGTTCTTTGCTCATATAGCCCATTTGCTTCCACTCAAGCTTACCTTTCTTATAGTACATCAGCGTAGGCAGGCCAACCACTTTCAGCTCGTTTCCCAGCTCCGGATTTTTATCCACGTCGATGCGCTCAATGCGCATTTTTCCGGAAAACTCCTGCGCCAGCTCGTCCAGCGAAGGCTTCATTTTCTTGCAGGGGCCGCACCATTCGGCATAGAAATCCACCAAAACGGCTTTGTCGGACGCCACCAGCGAATCATAAGCGGCGCGGGTCATTTCCACCTCCGAAACCGTTTCCACCGGCATTGTATTGGTAGCGGTGGAGGTTGCCTGAGGAAGTCCGGCCTGCTGCCAGGCCATCATACCGCCTTTTAGTTCATAGACGTTTGTGAAACCCGCTTTTCGCAGCGCTGCTACGGCTTCGCTGCTGCGGCCACCGCCTTTGCAATACACGAGCACCGGCTTTTGCTTGTCCATCTCCGAAACGGATTTTTCAAAATTGCCGGCATTCCAGTCGATGTTCAGCGCGCCGTCAATATGGCCGGTCGCATATTCTTCCGGGGTGCGCACGTCCAGAATTACCTCGTCGGGCAGTTGCTGCGCTTTTTGGCTAAAAGCCTGTGGCGACAGGGGCGTTTGAGAAGATTGTCCGTTTGACTGCGCACAGCTCAGCAGCAACGTAAAGCTGCAGGCAGCAGCAAGGACCAAAGAACGGGTGGCGGCAAACGGTTTCATAAAAACTGGAATTTTTTCCGGAAAGGAACTTATTCTGATAATACCAAAATTACGCCGTTTAGGAGGGCGGGGTTTTCAAGAGGCTAAATTTGGCTTTTTCTAAAAAGCCTACCGGCCCAGAAACCAGAAGATGTACGTGCACTCCGAGCACACAAAACACGTTGCTTGCCGGTTGGCCCAGTCCAGGGGTACAAAAACGGATAGCGGTGTACTCAGCAGGGTTTTGCGCGTCCAGAAAAGAGTGTTCTTGCATACCGGACAGGTTAGCGGCTCGCCTTTCACCTCCACCGGCTGTGGTTCTTTTTTCTCAAAAAGGCTCATAAAAGGAAAGTTACGAATTCCAGTTTATTTTTTCTTTCGTCTTTCTTCTTTTGTCTTTTTGGCGCGTGTCCCTTCGGGTCGGGCTTTCGGCTTTTGTCATCCTGAGCTTGCCGAAGGGCCTCACGCAATAAAGACACCCGTCAGGTTTTGGAAACCTGACGGGTGTCTTTATTTTCCGGAAATCTGGATACATTTTCCGGAAAACACTCCCAAGATTTAAGACCTGAATTTTTCTGAATCCTTCCTCTTTGCCGATTACTTCTCACGCTTCTTTCCGGTTGGCATAATAGCTTCCGGCCTTACTTCCCGCCAATCGCCCGGCAGCATATTTTCTATTTCTAAATCACCAATGGCCACGCGAATCAATCGCAACGTTGGAAAGCCCACAGCAGCCGTCATGCGGCGCACCTGCCGGTTTTTGCCTTCGGTCAGCGTAAGCGAAATCCAGCTTGTGGGGATGGCGGCGCGGTAGCGAATGGGTGGGTTTCGTTCCGGAATTTCCCTTATTTTTTCCGCTTCTACCAGCGTTGCCAAGGCTGGTAACGTGTGGTGTTTTTTACCGTCGATAGAAATCGTTACGCCGCTCCTTAGCCGCTCCAAGGCTTTTTCCGTAACTGCGCCTTCTACCTGCACCCAATACGTTCGCGGATGCGCTTGCGATGGGTCCAGCAATTGGTGGGTCAGGCGCTTGTCGTTGGTGAGCAGCAGCAAGCCTTCGCTGTCGTAGTCCAGGCGACCAACGGGATAAACATCCTTTGCAATTCCGGAAAAATAATCGGCCAGCGTTCGCTTATCGCCTTCCACTGAAAACTGCGAAAGCACCTGGAAGGGTTTGTAGAAAAGCAGGTAGCGGAAAGCGGTTTTCATGGGGTATTCGGTATGAAGACGAAAGACAAAGTAGTTCCAGAAACGTAATATTTTGTCGTTCCAGAACGGACAGGCATTGTTTCAAAGTGTTTTTCTCAGACCCCGCCCTTCTGGCGGGGTGACAAAACAAACGGGTAAAAAAGCGAAATAAATGCAATTGAGCAGGGGCGAATTGCATTCGCCCTTACCGGGCTCGTACGTGTCGGTTAGATTAATATCCTGAAAGCAGGTGCGTTTAACAAGAAGGCTGGGTTTGTCATCCTGCAAAGAATCCCTTTTTGATTCCTATCTAAGGATGTTTCTGAAGAGATCCTTTCAAGGATAACAAAGTTGCTGTAGCCAATACCATTACTTCACAAAAAAAAGCCCGTTGCCGTTGTGAAAGGCATCGGGCTTCGCTTTATCAGGAAATGGGTTAGTAAAGGCCGTTCCTGCGCTACAATATTAGGGCGAAAATGGTGCGCAGCAGGCGATTTTCCGGAAAATCGTCGCGCTATTACCAATCTTTTTCCGGCGGCATTTCGCCTTCCTGCCCTTCGCGTTTGTGGTCAGCAATTTTTTGTTCTTCCTGCCGCAAGGCTTGCAGCATTTTTTCGGCTTGCTCTTTGGTAAGATTAGATGGCTGTGGTTGCGGTTCGCCCTGCTCCGGCTGCCGGGGTTGTGGCTGATTTTTCTGCTGATCTTGTTTATTCTTTTCCTGCTGCTGTCGCTGCAATTGTTTACGGGCGTAGGCGTAATTGCGTTGGGCATCCACCGCGCCGGGCTGCTTCTGAAGCGCTTTTTTATAAGCGTCTAGAGCCTGCTGCCATTGCTTTTGCTCCGCGTAACTGTTGCCCTGATTGTAAAACGCAGCTGGATTTCCGGAAATCTCCGCCGCCTCGTTGTACGCCTTTGCCGCCCCGGTGTAATCGCCTTTTTTATACAGCGCGTTGCCTAAGTTGTATTGTGCCGCCGCACGAGAAGCGCTGTCTCCCAGGGCTTTTTCAAACGCCTCTGCCGCTTGTCCAAACTTCCCTTCCCGATACAGCCGTGTGCCTTTCTGCCAATCGGTTTGGGCTTGCGCTGCAAAAGAAACACAGAGTAACAGGCCTGCTACCGGCAACGCTTTACTCACCTTTTGCCTGCGCCTTAACGACTGTAGAAAGCGTTGCAAAAGCAGTAAAGCCAGCGCTGCGCCGGCGAAGAGGGGAAAATACTCCCGCGCCGATGCTTCCTCGCCTTTAGCAGCCGGTAAGTAGGATGCAGGCAGCGATTTAATAACCCCAGCCACCCGATCAGCATCTGCCGCAGCATCCTGCAACCGGTTGTAGCGCCCGCCGGTTTCCTGCGCAACATGTTGCAGCGAAGGTTCTTCCAGCCTTGTAATCACCTGTTCGCCGTTGGGGCCGGTTTTAGGCGTGCCGTCGGCCTCCAGCAGACCAATGCCTTCCGGTGTGCCCACGCCCCACACCAGCGTGTGGATACCGTCTTTTTTGAGCAAACCGGCTCCGTCAGAGCCGCTTTCGTCGTGGTCTTCGCCATCGCTGACGAGCACCACCACGCGCGAGCGCCGCAGGTTTTGGGGGAAACTATGGGCCGCCATGCTCAAAGCCGGCGAAAGCAGCGTGCCCTGTGTTGGCAAGGTCTCCGGCGAAACCGATTGCAGCGCCAGGCGCAGCGCGCCGCGGTCGGTGGTGAGCGGCGTTTGCAGATAAGGCCGACCGGCAAACACAATCAGCCCAAGGCGGTCGCCCGGCAGGCGGTCAGCGAGGCGGGACAGAAACGAAGTGGCACGGGCCAGGCGGCTGGGTTGCACATCGCGGGCACGCATCGAGCGACTGGCATCCAGCACCAGCATCACGTCCACACCTTTAGACGGCAAAGTCGCGCTGCCTTTGGGCTCGTATAACCCGGCGGCGGCCAGTATTACAAATACAAGCGCCAATAAAGGCAAAAGCGCCCACCCGACCCGACCAGGTTTAGGTACGTTGCCCATCCACAAAGCGCTTTGCAATGGCGCATCGGCCAGGCGGCGCAGCCGCGCTTTTTGCCATTGCCGATAGCTCCAGAAAAGTACCGCCAGCAGGGGAACCAGGGCCAAAGCCCACAACCGTTCGGGAAAATGAAAAGCCAGCATATAGCGCAAAAATAAACCCTTCCTTTCGCAGACTACCTTTGGCCCCACTTATGCCCCGCATTCCTGCCTGGATTTTCGCCCTGATTCTGATTGTGCACATCCCCGCGCTCTTTGTGGATGTGATGGACATTGACGCTTCGCAATACGCCGAGATGGCCCGCGAAATGCGCTTTTCCGGAAACTGGACTTTCCTCTACGACCGTGGCTTCGCGTATTTAGACAAGCCGCCCATGCTGTTTTGGCTTTCGGCAGCGAGCATGGAGCTCTTCGGACCTACCAACTTTGGCTTTAAGCTGCCATCGTTTTTGGTTGCGATTCTGGCCGTGTATGCCACCTACCGGCTGGGGCGCAGGCTGCATGGTGAATCAGTGGGCCGGCTGGCGGCTTTGGTGCTGGCTTCGTGCCAAGGGATGTTTTTGATGACCAACGACGTGCGCACCGATACGATGCTGATGGGCTGGGTGGCGGTAGCGTTTTGGAGCTGGGCGGAGTACCGGCACAACAAAAAGTGGGGTTGGCTTTTGCTCACGGCGGTAGGTGTTGCTTTCGGAATGATGACCAAAGGGCCGATTGCCCTGCTTGCGCCTGTTTTTGCCTTTGGGGCCGATGCCCTCTTACGCCGCGACTGGAAACAAATTTTTGACCCGAAATATATCGTGGCTGCGCTGGTAATTGCCGTGCTCCTCATTCCCATGTCTATTGGATTGTACCAGCAGTTTGACGCCGACCCGGCGGTTTTTATAAACGGAAAAACGGGCGCTTCTGGACTGCGGTTTTTCTATTGGTCGCAGAGCTTTGGACGCATCACCGGCGAAAGCCACTGGAACAACGGCGCGGGGCCGGAGTTTCTGCTCGTCAATATGCTGTGGGCCTTTCTGCCCTGGATATTGTTGTTTTTGCTGGCGCTGGGCGTGGGTTTCCGGAATCTTTTCCGGAAAAAGTTTCGGCTCGGTGCGGGTGAAGAAGGCGTGGCGCTGGGCGGCTTTGTGCTGTCGTATCTGGCCCTGGGCATGAGCCGCTACCAACTGCCCCACTATATCTTCGTGGTCTTCCCCCTTGCGGCCATTTTAGTAGCCTTATTGATAAAAGATTTTGCCGAAGGCAAATACCCAAAATGGCAGCGGGCGTTTGTCAAAATTCAAACCGGTATCGGTGGCTTGCTGCTGATTGTGGGCGTTTTTCTGGTGTTGTGGATGGTGTTTCCGGCGCGGTGGTATGTGTTTGGCGCATGGGCGGCAGCGGCTTTGATCTGGGTAGAAATCGTTCGGGGCACGCGCGGTACGGGGCGGATCGTTTGGGCCAGCGCAACGGCCATTGTGCTCACCAATATTTTTCTTACAAATGCTTTTTACCGTCCGCTTTTACTGGAATACCAACTGGGCAGTCAGGCGGGGCGCTATATCCGGGAGAAAGGCATTCCCCGCGAGCAGGTGTTGGCTTACCGCGTGGACGACCCGCTCAACAGCCTGCCGTTTTATGCCCGCAGCATCATCAAGCGCTATCAAGACTCCGGATATGCTGCGCAGCGGCGCTTTTCCTACGTGCTCACCGGTAAAGAAGGCTTAGAAGAGATGGCCCGTGAAGGCATTTTTCCGGATACCTTGGCCCGCTTTAACCGGTTTAAAACCAGCGAACTCACCCCAACATTTCTTTCTGCCAAAAGCCGCCCAGAAGCGATAGCGCATTATTGGCTGGTGCGGGTGCGGTAAAAGGAACGGCTGCTTTGCCACATATACACAGTCTTTTTCTAATTTCTACCCCAAAAACAACCCCATTCACCCCAATCTCTTTACAATCGCTCCGAGGGATTTTTTAGATTTGAAGTGCCCCTAAAACGGCACTCTAAAAAGCTCCTTATGAAAAGAGATGATTTTCTGAAAAGCATCAGCCTGCTGGGTGCGGGCGCACTGCTTCCGGTCTCCAAAGCCCATGCAGATACCGGTGCCAAACCAGCCAGTTGCGTCCTGATTCCCTCGGAAACGGAAGGGCCTTTTCCACTGGACCTCACTACCAACAATTCAGCCACTTATTTCCGGCAGGACATCCGGGAAACCTGCGCCGGTGTGGAGCTGCGGCTTAAAATGAAAATCATTGGTAAAGGCAACTGCCTGCCGATGCAAAATGTGCGGGTCAACGTCTGGCATTGCGATAAAAACGGCACCTATTCCGGCTACGCCACCCCCATGAATCCCGGCGGCAGCGCGAGCACCACCTGGCTGCGGGGCTATCAGATGACGGATGCCAACGGTGAGGTAGAGTTTATCACGATTTTTCCGGGGCACTACAACGGTCGCGTGACCCACATTCACTTTCAGGTGTACGTCAGCCCGGTATACCGCGCGGTTTCGCAGATGACCTGGGATGTGGCGACCAAAAACAATTTCTACGCGGCCAACAGCAGCGTTTACACCAACGGCCCCGACCCGCAATCGCTGACCAGCGACAACGTGTTCAGCGACGGGTATGCGCTGCAACTGGCAACGCTAACGGATAATGGCGATGGTACGTACAGCTCGTATCTGGAAGTAACAATTGACGGGTCGGGCACCTCTACCGGCATCCGCGACTACGAAGGCGAAACCGGCGGGCAGTTTTCGCTGGGCCAGAATTTCCCCAACCCACACGTGGGCGCTACCACCGTTCCGTTCACCTTAAACGCTGCCTCGGACGTGCAACTGGACATCTACGACCTGACGGCTCGCCGGGTGGCATCGCTGCCGCAGGGCAAACTCAGCGAAGGCGATTACAAGGTGGCGGTTGATTTGCAGGCGTTGGGCTTGAGCCGGGGCAATTATCTGTACCAGATTCAGGTGAGCAACGACAAGGGCGTTTTCCGGCAGTGCAAGATGATGACCGGCCGGTAAGCGCAGCGGAAGCCAAACTTTTCCGGAAAACCGGGTGGGGTTTAGTTCCGGAGAAAAGGCCTCTTGTTTTATTTTAGCCACGCGGTTGTCGCGTGGCTGTTTTGATGTAAATACCCTTCTTTTCCATTTCTCCAAAAGTGTCCCGCCCAAATCCCGTTCCGAACCGTTCCGGAATTTCCGCAATGTTGCAGGCCGTTTTGCTGCACGTATCGGGCTGGCTTTTGTTTCTTTCATTACCGGCGTTTTTCAATCCCCGGATGCAGCAATGGAGTGTGTCTGCCGTGGCCGCCGACATGCTCATTCCGCCGCGACTGGCCAACGGGCTGTTGCTGGTGCTGGTTTTTTACATCCAGTATTACGGGGCCATTCCCCGGCTGTATCTGGGGAAAAAATACGTGTTGTACGGGGCCAATCTGTTCCTGTGCCTGCTGGTGCTTTTGGGGATAAATGCCGTTATGCAGCCGCCGGAATTTCGCCACCGGCCCGAACCTGTTCTTTCCGTTTTTCATTTGTTCATGTTTTTGATGGTGCTGATTGTGCCGTTTCCCCTGCGGCTGTATCAGCAATGGCAGGAAAGCCGTCGCCAGCACCTGGCCGCCGAAAGCGCCCTGCTGAAATCGCAGCTGAATCCTCATTTTCTTTTCAACGCGCTCAACAGCATTTACGCCCTGGCCCTGCGCGCCGACCCCCGCACACCGGATGCCATTCTGCAACTCTCCGGGCTGGCGCGCTACGCCATCGGCGAGGCGGCGCTGGAAAAAGTGCCGCTCGGCGTGGAAGTCGCGCAACTCCGGGATTATCTTTCCTTTCAGCAACTGCGGCTCAGCACCAATATGCACGTGGTGACCGACGTTGAAATACACGACGAAAGCGTGCTGTTGCCGCCGCTGCTGTTGTTGCCTTTTGTTGAAAACGCGTTTAAATACGGCGTTACTGCCGGGCGGGAAGCTACCATCCGGCTGTCGCTCCGGGGAAACGGGCAACAACTTCATTTTTCTGTTTTGAATGAAAAATGCATCGACGCCCGCACACCGCAAGGGTTGGGAAAAGGCATCGCCATCGCCCGCCGCCGGCTGGAACTGGCCTTTCCCGGCCGGCACCGGTTCCACATCGCCGACGAGCCGCTTACCTTTCGGGTAACTTTAGACATCCAGTTTGCATGATTCCGGTTGTAGCCATAGACGACGAGCCGCTTGCCCTGGAGGTGATTACCAACCATTGCCGCCGCGTGCCGTACCTGCAACTGGTGGCGACTTTCACCGATGTGCATCCGGCGCGGGCAGCGCTCCAGGCGGCACCGCCCAGGTTGTTGTTTCTGGATATAGAAATGCCCGGTCAGAACGGTATTGCGTTTTATAAAAGCCTGACCCACCAACCGCCCCTCATCCTAACGACCGCCTACAGTTCGTTTGCGGTAGAAGGGTTTGACATCGGCGCGGTGGATTACCTGACCAAACCCATCGCTTTCCCACGCTTTTTGCGCGGCGTGGAAAAAGTCAGGGAGGCGCTGAGTGCTGCGCAGGAGCGGGAGCGCAAAACGCTGTTATTGCGCGACAGCAGCCGGGAACACAAAGTGTTTTTAGACGAAATCCTGTATGCCGAAGCCCTGGATAATTACGTCCGGCTGTACCGTGCGTTTGACCCGCCGTTGTTGCTTCGCACCAGTTTGGGACAGCTTTTAGAACGCTTGCCGGCATTGCTTTTCATGCGCGTTCACCGGTCGTTTGTGGTCCGGCTGGGGGCCATCAGTGGGGTAGAAGCCAAAAAGCTCTGCATTGCGCAGGTGGAAATACCGGTCAGCGCCAGTTACAGCGATGCTTTGCTGGCCTACTGGACCGGCAGCCGTTTATAAGGCAGAATTTTCCGGAAAAAGAAGGGTTATTTTCCGGAAATTTAGCCCTTAAAAAACACCCTTTCTCCGATGCCCGCCCCGCTTCGCTTTACCCTGCTGCAACCCGATGTTCTCTGGGAAGACCCCACCGGAAATTATACCCAGTATGAGCGCATGATGGCTGACGAAGCAGCGCAATATCCCTTGCAGGTTGTCTTGCTTCCGGAATTGTTTGCCACCGGTTTTAGCATGAACACCGCCCTGGCCGAAACCATGGAAGGCGAGACGGTGGAGTGGATGCGGGCCATAGCGCGCCGCCACCGCTGCATTCTCGGCGGCTCGGTGATGATCCGGGAAGAAGACCGGGTGTATAATCGTTTTGTGTGGATGCAACCCGACGGCACGTTTCACTTCTACAACAAGCGCCACCTGTTTGCCTACGGCGGTGAAGACCAGCATTTTTCTCCCGGCGACCGCCGCGTGATTGTGCAGGTGATGGGCTGGAAAATCTGCCTGCAAATCTGCTATGACCTGCGCTTTCCCGTCTGGAGTCGCAACGTGCCCGGCGACGCGCAGTATGATGTTCTGCTCTACATCGCTTCTTGGCCTGCCCGCCGCGCCCACGCCTGGAAAACCCTGCTTCCCGCCCGCGCCGTTGAAAATCAAGCCTACGTTATCGGCCTGAACCGCACCGGCACCGATGCCAACGGCCTGGACCACAGCGGCGACAGCGCTGTCTATGGCCCCGACGGATTACCCATGTGGGAAGGCGGCAGTATCCCCCAGGTTTATTCCCTTGTTCTGGATTACCAAATGCTCCGCGATTTCCGCGACCAGTTTCCATTTCTGCGGGATGCGGATGGGTTCTCGTTGTTATGAGGCGGTGCCTCATAACAACGAGAGTTGGAGCCTGTTGGGCGTTGGAATTTCATGTTGGAGCCGTCGGCGTTGGAACGTTGTGTTGGAGCCGCTCCGCGGCGTTAGATCTATCAGATAATATTGACACTACGCGATGTTCATCTTCAAACGCTATCCAACGCGCAGCTCCAACACTATCCAACGCCCGAAGGGCTCCAACGTGAAACTCCAACACGAAGCTCCAAGGCCAACGGCTCCAACAGCGAAGCTCTAAAAGTCGGTTCCGAACGATAAATACCAAATGGGTTTGCGGATGCCTTCAATGTTCCAGGCCGCGTCGGCGCGAACGAAATAACCGAGCAGTGTGGTGCGCACTCCCAATCCATACCCTACCGCCAGCCCATTGCTGTTGGGGTTGTCTATGATGAGCGTAACGGGGTTGTTGAAGCCCTGCGCGTAGATAGGCCGGTCCATGTTTTCGCCCGTGGGAAACAGGCCGTTCCAGGCCGCGCCCACATCGGCAAAGGCTACCAGTTGCAGGTTTTGCAGGATGGAACTTTTAATCGGGCGTTTCACGAGTGTGTTCCAGACCGGCAGCCGCACTTCTTCATTCAGCACCGCGTAGGAATTACCGTTGCGCGCCGAGCGCTCGTAGCCACGCAGGTTCGTGCCCAACGCCTGAAACGCATAGCTTTCCTGCCCAATGCCCACACCGGTAGCGTTTTTAGCAAACAGCCAGTTATCCACCCCGCCGAGGAAATACAAAATCTTCTGCTTGCCGCCGGAATGCGCCCCCGCCAGCCGCGAGGCCAGCGTGAGTTGCCGGTACAGCGGTTGGTAGTGCCGCACGTCAAACCCAATGTTGTACATCGTGCCTTTGTTTTCTTTGCTCAATCCCAGCAAGCCTTCGGCGTACACCTTGTAGCGCATGCCGCGCCGAATGTTCAGGCCGGGCATAATGCTGTTGTCGAACACATACTCGGCGCGGCTGATAATCCAGTTGCTGCGTTGGTCGGGCAGGTATTTGAGGGTAATGCTGTCCTGCGCTTTCCAATCCAGATAATCCAGCCGCACGCCACCGGTAAGGCTGATGCGCCGCACGCGGTCGAACGGATAGGAAGCCGTTCCCTGAAACAGATAGCTGACGTTGCGCGACACTTCATCGCGGGCAAACAGAAAGCGTCCCCGCTGGTCATAAAACCCAACCGGCGTTTGGTACGTATTGCCGTCGCGGTAGGCCAGCAGGCTCCAGTCCCAGCGGCGGGTAAAGTTTTGATATTGCAGGAAATACGTGCCGCCTTTCAGGTTGGCCGGGATGCGAATGCCGCCGGTAAAGCGATGATTTTCCAGCGCGTCATTGAGGCTGATGGTGATAAGGCCGCCGAGGTTGGGCGCGGTAAAGCCCACGCCGTGTGTCGCCACGTTTTGATAGCGGGTAAAAAGAACGGTGTTATCCAGCCGCGCCGAAAAGAAATCGGGTTTAAAGGAAAGGCGGTAGGGCTGTGCGCGAAGTTTCAGGTAGGTGCTGTCTTTGATGGATGGGTCCAGCAAAACGCTGGTGTCAATCCGCCGACCGGTTGCGGTGGTGATATACGCCTGAACGACGGTATCGGGGCCAAACTCCGATTGGTAAATCTGTTTTGGCGGTGGTGGCAGCGCAGCAGTATCGCCGGAAGCAGATGCTTTCGGCAGCGGCGTACCCATGCTCAGCTTCTGACGAACGCGGGCGGTTTCTTCCTTTAGTAATAAAGACGTTTTCTGCGGCGTTGCCGGCGGCATGTTGGTTCCCGGAATTCTAAGCCCCTGCTGATAAACGGCATATCCGCTGCCCTCTTCCAGCACATACATCATCCGGTTGTTGGCGGGCGTGTATTGCTGATACAGAATGCTTTGGGGCAGGTTGGTGGCCGGAACGCCGTAGGCCGAATCCATATTCCGTACATCGCGGCCAAAAATGGTCACGTATTGGTTTCGGATGCCGGTGCTGTCGTCCAGATAGGCAAAGTGGTCGGAGCCATATTGGATAGGCTGGCTGATGGTTTCGTCGCCGCGGCTGTGGCTCAGTTGCAGCAATTCCGGACTTTTGGTAACAGTGTTGTAGAAAAACACATTCATCGGGCCGGTAGGCAGCACGTTTACTTCTGCCGGAACGTCCAGATTCGGGGCCGGGCGGTTGGATAAAAACGCAAGTCCTTTCCGGAAACCGCCGCTTACATACCACGGTTGCACATCGTCCCACACATCGTTGGTCAGGGGCGTCAGGCGCGAGCCGCGAATCCGGAAATCATAAAGGTCGGTCTGGCTTTTTTTGATGGCCGAAAACACCAGGCGGGTATTGTCTTCCACAAATGTCATCCCCAACACGCGGTCAAAGCGGGTATCAGGCACTTTCACGTCCCCTACCCGCTCTTTCAGCGCGTTGTAGATGCGCAGCCGCGTCTTGCGGTTATTCCGGTAGAGGATGGCAAGGTTAAAGCCGTCGTTGCTCCAGCACAGGAGCGGATAATCGGGGTCGGGGCGCAGTTCGTTGTAATCTTTCTGACCGGTCGAAAGAATGGTGGACGTGGTGGCCTGGCCGGAAACGCGTTGCAACACTACTTCAAAAACGCCTTCTTTCCAGCGGGTATAAGCAATGTCGCGGCCCGTGGGTGAGATCTTAATATCGCGGATCACCGCGCCATCAGTTGGGCGCTTCACCAGGGCAATACGCGTGGCGCTGTCCGGAATTTGCTGCACAGCCGAATCCACCGCGTACTGTTTCCGGAAATAGCCCAATAAAGAGTCTCCTGCCGACCGTTCTTTCATGCCCAAGACCGCTTTGATACCACCGTTGGCGGAGCCGCGCGAGCGCATCATTTGCAACAGGATTTTCACTTCCTGCGGGCCTTTGGTGTCAGAAATCCACTTCCAGAACGCTTTTCCGGCCAGGGCAGGCTGCGCTTCGGCCAGCAGGTAGAAATTGGGCTTTTCCTGCGCAGCCGTCAGGGCTTTCCACTGCGCATCAGCTTCGGTATTCCAGCCATCGGTCAGGTAATTCACATAGCCTTCCACCACCCAGGGCGCAAGGTTGAGGTTCACGTAATTCTTCACCATTTCCCGCGCCGATTCGCCAAAAAGCGTGCGCTCCAGCACCACTCGGCCCATCCCGAGGCGCAGCTGGCGGCGCAGGTCGGTGTGTACGCCGGTAAAATAAACCACCAGTTGGTCGCCCACGAGGTTTACGGTTCCGGTAGGTACGTCGCGCAGCTCCGATTCCCAGCGCAGGCCAGTGTTGCTTTGGCGGTATTCGTCGTACTGGTTGTAAAGGATAATGTTGAAACGCTTGGGGAAACGGCCTTCCAGTTTTTTCTCAATGGCGCTGATGTCTTTTTCCGCCTGCTCGGCCACGTAGCGCGCCAGGCTACGCCCGGCCCGGTCATAGTGGTAAATCCGGAAATGCTCGGTGTCGAAGAAGCGCCACTCAAAAGTGCGATATTGCACCCGGTTTTGACCGAAAACCTCGGTGTTGGTCTGGGCATATACAGCCGTCGTGCCGTTCGTCAGGAAAGCCGTCAGAAGCAGCAAGACGCTTTTGAAAAAAAGAGCAGAAAGCCGGTTGGGGAAGGTCATATTCAAGAAGATAACGCAGAAAAAGAAGCCGGGTTGTGCACTGCTTTTCCGGATTTCTAAATTACTGCCTAAAATAGAAAGCTTTATGTTACAAATTCAGGCCTTTACGTTTAATCCTTTTTCGGAAAACACCTATCTGCTTTCCGATGAGGTTAAAAATTGCTGGATTGTGGATCCCGGCATGGCGAACGTGCGCGAAGTAGCGCAGCTCGTCGGCGCTATCGAATCGCAGGGATTGAAGCCACAGGGCATTATCAACACCCACGCGCACATCGACCACATCCTGGGCGTGGCGGCGCTGACGGAAAAGTACAACATTCCATTTGCCCTGCACCCGCTGGAAAATCCGGTTTTGACTGGCGCGGGGGCCAGCGCTTTGATGTTTGGCCTTCCGGCGTTTACGCCGCCGATTGTAACGCAGCATCTCTCTGAAGAAATGCCGCTGCGCTTGGGAGAAGACACGTTGAAAGTGCTTTTAGCGCCCGGCCACTCGCCCGGTTCCGTCTGCTTCTACAATGAAGCAGGCGGCTGGATCATCGGCGGCGATGTGTTGTTTAACGGCTCCGTGGGCCGCACCGACCTGCCCGGCGGCGACACCGAGACCCTGATGAACAGCATTCGTACCCAGCTTTATACCCTGCCGGATCATGTGGTAGTACATCCGGGCCATGGCCTCACCACTACAATCGGCGCGGAAAAGAAAAGCAACCCGTTTGTGAGAGGGTAATGGATACCAAAGACGATAGACAAAAGAGGGTCTTTGGTGGAATTAGAAGACGCACAATTTCCGGAAATCTTTTAGACCTGAACAGGTCCGCAGCGAAGTGAAGGGGCACGCCCAAAGAAGGCAAAAGAACAGCGCCCTGTAAACAGGAGGCAAAGAGGCCTTTTCCGGAAAAGGCGTTTCTTTTTTAGCATAAAATTTACCAGTACAACCGACTCTTTAACGCTTCCTTGGTGGCACCCGAAAGGTACTTATTTTAAATTCGCATCACTCAAAAACAGCTATTAAAAAGAAATGAAAATGCATCGTGGAAAAGCGCTTTTGCTCTTGGCAGGACTGGCAGGAAGTCTTTCGGCAACCGCGCAAAAAACCATTGTTTTAAAACAAGATTCCGACGTGCCGCAAACCGTGGTGGAAGCCGAGAAAGGATATGTGATTGTGAACGGCGACACGGTGGTGCGCCCCGGCGAAACGGCCTACCGGAAAATCGTGATTGACCGCGAAACCGATGCGCCTGAAATGGGTACGATGCGCGGTTTTGGCGGTGGCAATACCGGTCGCGCTAATGCGCCTAAGGCCCGCCTGGGTGTACTGACGGACCCGCAGCAATCGCAGGGCGGCGCGCATGTGCGGGAAGTGCAGCCCGGCTCGCCGGCGCAGGCCGCCGGGTTGAAAGCCGGCGACAAGATTACGGCTGTGGATGGCTCTACCATTGGCAGCGCGCAGGAACTGATTGAAGTCATCGGCACACATGCGCCGGACGATACAGTAAAAATCACCTACGAGCGTGGTGGGAAAAAACGCACGACCACGGCTTATCTGGAAGGCGCGCCTCAGGAAAATGCGGGTCCTTCCGGCGGTGGCCTGTTTGGCTTTCCGGGCGAAGGCATTGATCTCAGCCAGATTTTTGGCGGCGGTGGTCTTTTTGGTGGCGGAAACAACGCAGCCGAAACGCCTAAAGTCGGGATTACGGTAGAAGAGCGGATGGACGGCAACGGCGTGGAAACACTCGACGTAACCGCAGGGAGTGCCGCCGAAAAAGCCGGCTTGCGCAAAGGGGATGTGATCACGCAATTGGGCAGTACAAAGATTACATCACCGCAAGGGCTTCAAAGCGCCATCCGGCAGCAACAAGGCACCGAGGCTACGCTCCGTTATCAGCGCGGCAGCAAAAGCATGACCGGTAAAATCCTGATTCCTAAGAACCTGAAAAAGATGGAGATGTAAACACCTTCTTTTAGGATTTAAAAAAGGTACTAATTTCCGGAAAGCACTGATTTATTTCCGGAATTAGAAACAATAAAGGCTGCGCCCGGAGCGCAGCCTTTGACTTTTTTTAGGAAGCAGTGACCAGTGCCTGTCCGCTGAGTACCGGCACCACCGGGTGCAGGTCGGGGGTGGCGCAGTAATCCATATCAGCCTGCAGGCCGAGGGCAGAAAGCCGGTGATAATGCGAAGAGCCCCGCAGGAAATCCAGATAAGCGCCGTTGACGCTCTGGGCCATTTGAACGGCGCAGCGGGTGCTGTCGTCAGTAGTTACAAACCGCTCGGAAAGCAGACGACGGGCCACTTCGCCAGCCAGCAGGGTGTCTTCGAGGTTAAACTTGTCTTTCCAGGCCGCGCAGCCCAGCAAAACGTCCTTGTCGCTTTTTAAAAGGTATTCGGCAACGGCGGAAACGTTGAGAAAAGCGCCGGTAAGGATTTGATGGGCACCTTTCACCATGTGCAACAGCCGCGTACCGTTGGTAGTAGTCAGCACGAGGGTTTTTCCCGAAACAAAATCCCGTGGATACTCCGAAGGCGAGTTGCCGTGTTGCAATCCGGGGGCGATTTGTCCGTCGCGCTCGCCGGCAGTAAGGCTGTTGGGGATGGCCTGTCCGAGACGCACCGCCTCGCTGATGGTAGCCACCGGAACCACTTCCCGCGCGCCGTTGTGGAGGGCCGCAGCAATGGTAGAGGTAGCGCGGAAAACGTCGATAATGACCACATTTTTACCGCGCGGGTCGTAGAGGTGCAATAGTGCAGGCGAAAGGCAAACTTCAACGTGAGGCATAAGTGGAGCGTTGGGTCAAAGATACCGGCATGAGGTCTGGCTTTTCGGGAAATTCTCCTTAAAAAGGAAAACCGGAATGCCTTTTGGCATTCCGGTTTTCCTAAAAATAATCGGGCATTGTTTAGTACACCCACATATCCTGTTCGCGATTTTGCAGCTCTTCAGACAGGCGCTGGGCGCGATAGAGTGCTTCCATGCCGCCGCCAGTTTGTTGGTTGAGGTCTTCACCGAATACGTTGCTTACCTTGGTAATTCGGGAGGCAAACCAACGGTTTTCAAAATATTCGTTCCATGTCATGCGGGCCATGTCATTTTCCGGGTTGAACACCTCATACTGCGCGAGGGTTTCACGGATTTCCGGAAAATAGAGCCAGAACATGGGACGGGTCCCACGGAGCAAACCGGTATTATCATCGATAACATCCATAACCGGTGCAATACCGATAATACGGACAACCATCCGACCGGTGTTCCGGTCTGCAATCCAATCTTCCTTGATGCGGTACTTGGTAACCACATCCGGGTTGAAATCGCGGTTATTGATGCTGATAGTGGATTCGCCGGTAATCGGATCTATAACGGTTGTGGTATCGGCTTTACCTACCAGTGTCTCCATGATCTGCTCTTTGGTAAGCGCCGTTGTGAAACGGTCGTCGTTAAAAGCAGAGTAGGCTTTGATTTTGCCTTTCTTTACGGCATCCATCAAAATCTCGATAAAGTAGCCGCCACCGCTGTACTCATCACCCGGATAGCGAAAAGCCATGTTTTGTTTTTCACGGGTGTCGATTTCGCGCCAAACGCGTTTTTTCCAATGCACGTCATTTTCCCGAATCGGTGCCCAAGGCAGTACACGGGTTACATGCGGCACACGGTCGATAACCCCGTCACGCACCAAAGAAGGCTTCCAGCCGCTGGTAACCGCTTCGCCCGCAGCAGGACTTTGAATTTGCGCGTTGTCGTTGATGATGGGTTGCTGCGCATACGCCAGGCCACCCGCCAGGAAGGCGCTTACAAAACCAAGCGTTTTAAACATTATTTTGACGTTCATTGTCCGGAAGAGAAACTTAGGGAAGGTTAAAGTTAGTTCAGCGTCAGCACAATCGGGTTGATCTTACGAACCGTTTTATCCGGCAGCTGGGCGCGAACTTCATCGATAAAGATACGGTCGCCCGGTTTGGCGTCACTAATCATTTGCTTAACCTGTTCATTGGAAGAAAACAAGGGACCGTTTACAGTTATAGGTGCAGAGATGTCGGTGCTCCGCTTTTTAGCCATCGAAAACTGAAAGCTGGTAACCTGGCTGCGAACGTTGAACAAAAAGTCTTTAAGTTCAGAGACCACGCCCATCTGTGCCCGGAAAACCGATGCCGGCATCAAGCCCTGCGTCTGACCGCCTACCTGCGCCTCTGGGTTAGGGATGCGCTTCACGCGGATAACGTTGGTACCGACAGTCTTTACACCGCCGGGGGTGCGCACATTGATAGAAGCGGTTACACTACGGGTATTCGGCGAAACGTTCAGAATGTATTTGCCTTTACCCGTGTTGGAAAGTTCTGCACCGGGAATGCTTACCGAAACGTCTTCCATGTTGTATCCTGCTGCCGTAACCGTAAGCGGGTTGGGCAGGCCGGCATACACCACGTTCATGGAGTCCAGTTGCAGGGAGGTACCGGAAGTACCCACCATGTACTGGAACTCGAAAGGCCGCACTTTGCGTTCACCGTTCATTTCCAGGGCTACCGTTCCGCGAACCGTTTGCAAACCAATACCGGAAGCAGTGGTTTCCCAATAACCGATACCATCTTTTACCTGGGACACACGACCCGAGGAAACACTGATCTGTGGTGTGACGCTCCGGTTGTAGGCAGCAATCATAATGTTGCCCTCCACCTTCTGGCCTTGCAGGGCATAAGAAGTTTTGGAAATACCGAGACCAATAATGTCGTCAAATTTCAGCGTTGGGGCGTCGGCTTCGCGGGCCAGCTGGTTTAGCACAGCAGCTTCCGAGTTACGAACGTCGTTTTGCATCTTGCTAAACAGCGTGACGGCACCCATTACCGGCATGTTATAGAAGTTGGCTGTAGACCAGTCGCCTTGCGGATTGTTGTCAGTCTTGGAGGCCGCGTCGATGCGCAGGGGCAGATCTTTGGCAAAGTCGTTGCGTACAGCGGGGTTCACGCGATCCAGCATAAAGTCGCGCAGGTCCAGAATCCGTTGTTTGATTTCGTTGCCGCCTTTGTTTTCAACAAGCAGACGGGTAGAAGCGTCAATATCGGATTCTGCTTTGATTTCGCCGGCAGCGGTATAGCCGCCGGAGGCCGTGATGACTTTCTTCTTCCATTCTTCAAGGTACTTCACCATTTTCTCTGCCTCGGCCTTTACCTGAAGGGCTTTTTCATTGAAAGGGGCTACGCGTGCCCGCGTCTCTGCTTTCTGAGCGCCGGCATCAAGGTTCATGTACAGCTCGCTGTTCTTGCCTTCAATAGACTCGTTGGAATGCGTAATGCTGTCGTTGATGGTCTTAAAAGCGTGAAGAATTTCAGAGGACACGTTCAGGGCGAGCATGGCCGTCAGTACGAGGTACATCAGGTTGATCATCAACTGCCGCGGCTCTTTAGGTAGTGCCATCCTGAGAGGATTTTTCTTTTAAAAGGAGAGGGTAATAAATAAAAATAAAGAGGGTTAATTTCCGGAAATTTCCGGAAAATTAGCGTCCCTGCATGGCACCCAGCATGTTGCCATAGATGGTGTTGAGGCTGCTCAGGTTGGATGCAAGGCGACCCATTTGCTCTTTGGCAGCCTGCGCATCAGTAGCGGAGTCGGCCATGGCTTCAGAAGCGTTCACCAAGTTGCCATAAAACTTATTCATGGCTTTCAGGTGGTTGTTGGCATCCTGCAGCTCTACTTCATAAATCTGATTGAGCGAACCCAGATTGCGGCTCAGGATAGAAACCTGCTGATGGAATTGAGCGGTATCTTCTGCGGCAGCGTTAAACGAGGACATCGTTTGGGAAGCACCGGCAAAAGTGGTACGCAGTTCATTCAGCGTGTTGGCGGTTTCCTGCGCTGCTGTAGTGTAAGCGCCGGTGGCAACGGCCACGTCGGTAATATCGCGCATGCCTTCTACGGTCTGGCCAAAGCGGGAGAAGTTTTCATTCAGTCGCTTCAGGTTTGCAGGTGTAATCTGCGCTTCCTCCAACATCCGGTCCATAGCAGCCAGCGCACTGGGCGATTGCTGTTGGCCAGCATTGAGCGCACCGGCGGTAATATCAACATTAACGGTTTTCACGCCCTTGCGGTAGGCTTCCACGCGTGGGTTCTGATCCAGGTTCGGGTAGTAGCGCTCCCAGTAGTAGTCTTTGTGGGGCGGCAGGATACCCAGCAGGGCAAAGATGAATGCTTCGGTGAGCATTCCAATCGTCAGGGCAGGACCGGCCCAGGACCAGTGTTGGATTTTGGCCAGGGCACCAACCAGAACCACCGAAGCACCCAGCCCGATGATCAGGTTTTTGATATACTTGCCAGACTTTGTTTCAAAAAACAGGGCTATAGACTTCATTGTCTTAAGTAAGGGGGAATAAGAAACGTGTGAAAGGGTAGAAGGAAAAAACTTAGCGGCGGTTGGTCAGGCCGGGAGCAATTTGCTGATAAACGCAGCGGAAGCCGATATAGGCCTTGGCAGTGTCGGCATATTCCCAATCGCGGGTGCCATTTTGCAGGTAATAGGAAATGTCTCTCCAGGAACCGCCCCGAACCACTTTACGGCGCATCCATTGTGGATCGCTTTCGCGGATTTTGTAGTTGATGTCCGGGTTGATGTCGGCCACAGTTTGGTAGGCAGTTCCGAAATACGTAGTCTGTGTCCACTCGCTTACGTTGCCGGCCATGTTATAAAGACCGTAATCGTTCGGGTAGTATTTATCTACTTCCACAGTGTAGAGTCCCCCGTCGGCGGCGTAGTTACCGCGCATCGGTTTAAAGTTGGCGAGGTAACAGCCTTTTTTGTTTACGAGGTACGGTCCGCCCCACGGATACGTTGCCTGGTTGCGGCCACCGCGCGCGGCCCACTCCCACTGCATCTCGGTCGGCAGCGTGAATTTGCCTTCAAAGAACTGTTTGGTGCGCTCGCGCTCGTTTTTCCATGTTTCGGTGCGCCAGTGGCAGAAAGCGTTTGCCTGATTCCAGTTAACGCCCACGACCGGGTAGTTGTTGAACGCCGGGAACCAGTTGTATTGCTGGCTAATCGGCTCGTTGGAAGAATAATTGAACTGCCGGGTCCATACGAGGGTGTCTGGGTAAGCGGGGACTTCGTAGCTCCGGATAAAATTGGTGCGTGGCTGATTCGGGTTGCGTACAGCTTCGTCATACTGAAACTCCGAGTAGCGGTACACCAGTTTGCTCACGTCCAGCTCCCGGCGACCCCAGCCCGACTGTTCCGGCATGATAAAAAGACCGGCCAGTTGCTCCGTTACTTCTTCATTGCGGTAGTTGATGCGTTTGCGCATATCCACCCGCTGCGTGCCGTCCGGATTATCAATAAAATCGCCCAGTTGGGTATGCGCGATCGAGTCCAGGACGTAGTTGGTAAACTGCCGGTATTGCGCGTTGGAAATCTCGGTGTTGTCCATGTAATAGCCGGTCATCTGCGTGGTGCGGATTAAGGCATCATTGCGGCCACGAACATCTTCGTCGGCAGCCCCCATCCGCAATACGCCGGCGGGAATATAAGACATGCCGAGCGGCGTGGGCGCTTTGTAGGCGAGCGTGTTGGGCGCACCTACGAGTTGGCCGCCGGTGCCCGATGGTCCACAGCCGGTTGCTGCTATTGCTGCAAGCGCAAAGGCCGAGATCTTCAGGGAGACATTTTTCATACTACGGTCGATGTGGTTTTTTGCGGGAGTCTGATTGCACTATGAGGGAACGTTGCGCAGCCCTTTCCATGCGAAACGGCACACAATATTTGCAAGATTTCTGGAAAAAACAAGTTTCCTGTAAAAAATTCTTCAAAAAAACCTAAAAACACCCCTGTACCCAACGGTTTGGGAAGTTTTTACTGTCTTAGAAGGCCGCTGTAAAAATAAGTGGATTTGGAGCGCTTTTGCAAATGCTTTTCTAATAAAATCATTTCCGTTGTCGTGGCACCACTTCTCTCAAAGGTCCTGTAATACCTCGTAGGGCTTCTACAGCCGTAGCGAATTTCCGGAAAATTCCGGAAATGCAATAGCAACCATAAAGCATTTCACACCCTATCAAGGCATCGCTCGGTGTTGGATAGCAACTGCCTTTTTGTAAAAAAATTTCCGGAAAATCCTTTCCGAACTATCACCCCTGTTGGCCTAGAACGGATACCCAATGGCCAGGTTAACGATAAACTTATCCCGGTTGGCAGCGGGTGTCACATTGCCAATACCCGACCCAGTATTGGTCAGCGTAGCTGGGTCTCGAATAGGGATCGCCACATCGGCGCGAATCACCAGGAACGAAATATCGAACCGCAGCCCCACGCCGGCACCCACAGCCAGCTGCGATAAAGCCTTAGATGTAAACTCGGCCCCCGGTCTTGTACTGTCCTTCCGCATGGCCCAGACGTTGCCGGCATCCACAAAAAGAGCGCCTTTTATAAACGAGTAAACCGGGAACCGCAACTCGGTGTTGGCTTCAAAGCGAATGTCGCCCGGCTGATCGGCAGAGTAGGTAATGCCATTGACCGTATAAGCCGCACCGGCATAGCTTCCAGGCCCCACGGAGCGCGCCCGGAAAGCCCGTACACTATTGACTCCACCGCTGAAAAACTGCTTGATAAACGGTAAATCTTCGCGGTTGCCATAGGCATACCCTGCTCCTACCAGCAGGCGGCTTACCAGCGTAATATCATTTTCGGGCTTGCTGTTGTTGATTCGCCAGTAATGCCGCCCTTCCAACTCGCCCCGCACATACTGGGAGAAAGGAATGTCTTTGATCTTGACTTCTTTATTGCCGGAGGAGGTTCCACTAATCAGGCCCAGCAGGTTTCCCGCCACGTCGGCATTGGCGTTAAAGTAATAGTTGTGATGCCGCCGGTTGGTGCGGGCGTTGGTGTTGAAGTTGTAGTTGTAGATAGACCCGATAATCAACTGCCGGGTGATGCTGCGCTGCAGCACCGGGTTTATCTGAATCAGTTGCCGGAACGAATCGGTTACTTTCGAGGAGTCCACCACATTCACGTTCACGACGGTGAGCTTGTGCTCTTTCCGGATTTCCGGCTTCCAGGTATAGCCATATTGCATCGTAAACGTGTTGAGGGAATACTGGTCCGTTCGTTTAAAATGTTCATAGCCCAGCGAGAAGTTGGTTTCCGGAACATAGCCGCCTTTGGTATTCAGTGGGATCGGCGAAAGAATGCGTGGCACCGATAAATCCACCTGTCCGCCATAGCGCACCGTTGCGACGCTTTGCTGACCGAAGATTTGATTTTCCAACCCTAAGAAGCCGGTTACTTTCAACCGCTCCGCCCCCCGGAAAAGATTGCGGTGTTGCCACGAAAGCGAGACCTGTGAGCCGGTAGAATTGTTGGAGCGCGTGAGGCCCAGCAGTTCTGCGCCCAGGGTTTTCCGGGGAAATGGGGTAGCGTAATAATTCACATCCAGCAGGTTGGAAGTGGAATCCACGTCTTCAAACTCTGCCTTCACAAACTTAAAAACGCCCAGATTAATCAGCCGGTTCAGGGAGCTGTTGTGGGCGCGCCGGTTATAAAGGTCACCGGATTTAAAAACCAACGTTTTGTTGAAAACCACATCGCGGAAATGGTGTTGCGGGTCCGCAATAAAATAGCCGTCTTTGGTAGGTTTCGCTGCCATATAGTCGCCCACAGTATCTCCTTGCAGGCTTTCCTGAAGATCAAAATTGGGATACACATTGATGTAGCGCAACGTGTATTGATCGAGTGAGCGCGGGGTAGCGTCTTCTTTGATGACCATATTGATATCCACTTTGTGGTCGCCTACGGAAGAATCCACTTCGGCCAGCAATGCATCGGGGCTAAAGTAATAAAAACCACGTTCCTTCAGGCGCTGGTCAATACGCTCGCGCTCGGCCTTGATTACATCCAGGTCGTAAGGGTCGCCGGGTTTCAGCAAACGGCGACGACGGGTTGCCCGTTCAATATTGGCTGAAAGGGAATCCGTACCTGTGGGGTAATTCACTTCACGGATGTAGTACCGGTCGCCGGGAATAGCAGTGTATTCCGCTTTCATGTACTTGCCTTTAGACGTATCCGCTACGCCATTTACTTCTCCGTAAAAGTAGCCACGATTGAAAAGGCGGCTTTGCATCACCTCGCTGTTCTTGCCCAGGCTGACTGAAGATGCCAGCACGGGCGCTTCGCCGTATTTACGCCGCAGCCAGGCTTTCACGCCTTTCTTTTTGGCCGTGTCACCGATGTTCCAAAAGAAAAGGCCGTACCGAAACCCCAGAAAGTTACTGTTGGGCTTGGGACGGGCCAGCGCTTTCAGCTCTGACGCCAAAGCCTTTTTTTCTTTTTTGGAAATGCCTTCCACCTTAACCTCCGCGCCGGTATAAAGCCGCTGTCCGGGGCCCAGCTTCCGGGTAGGGTTGCAGGCGGCTAAACTCCCCAACAGGATACTTGCCAGAATCAATCGGTACGTTCTCATCATAGCTTTTTATTGGACGCTGTCGCGGGCACGGGCGCGTTTTTGCAGCCGCTGCCGGCGCGTCTTGTCTGCACTTTGAAAAATTTCCCGGAACCGGTCATAGCTAATGCTGGCCCCAACACCGGCACCGGTCTCTACCACCTGCCCTGCCACCACATCGGTATATTGATTGCGGCGGTAGGTGCGCAGTTGGTAGCGGCCATCTTTGGTCAGCTGGTATTCAATAGAAATATCAGAGGCTATCTGATTGGCTGATTCATTGGCTTGTTTGGGTCCTTCCACCTTAAAGTTAGAGCCTACATTTACCCGGAGCCGGTCATTGAGTAAACGTTTGGAAAGGCCAACAGTTACGTCAGTGCGCTGGGCAGCCGTGCCGGTGGAATAATCCTGAGACGAATTGACGTCCACGTTAAGGTCTACGCCTTTTATCAGGCTTCCGGCAATGCGGTTCAGTTGGTCCGTGAGCAGGCGGCTGGCGCTCTGACGGGCATAGTTTTCCAATCCACCATTGTCGCCATAATCTTTCAGCGGTGTTTCGCTCACAAACCGGTTCAGCAACAGCAAGGCAAATACCTGCTTATTCAGCTCACTTTCGTTGGCGCGCAATTGTGCTAATCGGGCTTTCACCACATCCCACTGCGAGCTGGTGCGATCGGGCAGTTGAATGTCGAAGGAAATCACCGGTTTCATCAATTCGCCGGTCATTTTCAAATCCACTTCAAAAGGCAGGCGCTGCTTGTAGCGGTTCAGTTCGTTTTGAGGCGAGCCGGCCAGTTGATCCACTACCAAGTCGATGGGAGACGTATTGGCCGTGTAGGTAGCGGTGATGTCCACCCGCGCATCTGTCGGTTCGCCGGTCCAGGTAATGGTGCTACCGTGTTGGATGTTGAACTGCCGGCGTAGGAAGTTCAGCGTCAGCAGGTAAGAACCTTCCTGAAGCTGATAGGCACCGGTCAGGGTAAATTTCCCACTCCGGTCCATGCCCACCCCTAAATTGGAAACACCCCGTACCGAAAGCGCATCCCCATTACGTTCATCAATCACAACAGTAAAGCGGGCCATGCTATCCGTCTGGACTGCCAGGTCCACATCCACACCGCTGACCTCTGTCCGCGCCGTTAAGGTGTCCGTCTTTTGACCTACGGTATGCACATGGTTTTTTTCATCTACAAACTTCACTACGCCGACGCCGGCATCCACTTCCGGGTTGGTGCTCGGCAACAAAACTTTAAAGTCGGTACCGTCGTTGATGCGGATATTTCCGGAAACATTCGGTGCATTCAGCGAGCCGGAAATCCGGGTATCAGCAGAAACATTCAGGCGACCGTAAAAAAGCTGATCGCTGCCTGGCCGGCGGGTAGCGTTGGCAATGAGAAAACTATCAGCGGTTACCCGCAGGTCGAACCGGTATTTTTTGAAATCGCTGGTCAGAATCCGGCCATCAATCACGGCTTCATGTCCCGCAGAATCCAGGAAGGTAAACCGGTCGAAACGTACGCCCTTCGGCGTTACAAAAATGTTGTCGGATGGGATATAAAGCCGAGCACCGAGCATGGTTGGGGTAAAAAATGCACTATCAAAATGCAGGCTTCCGTTTACGTCCGGATCATTCAGGGTTCCCAGCACGTCAATGCTGCCTTTAAGCGAGCCACCACTTTCAGCAATCTGACCCGCGCTGAGGGCAGGCAATTTTTCCAGGTTCAGGTTACCAATATTGAGGTTCATATCCACCTTTTGTCCGGCGATGTAATACACCCCGTTCAGGCGCATATCGTTGCCATAGCAGTTCAGGGCCACGTTGGCTGTGATGGCATCTTCGGTGGCATTATCGGCCTGCACCAGAATGGTTCCCAGCGTGTCGCGGTTGTAGGAAATGCTGTCGATGCGCAGATCGGAACTAAACTGCGGCATGTCGCCGGAAAGATCCTGTAGCGACGCATAGCCGTTCACAAAGCCCTCTATATTCAGTGAATCCTGTCCTACGAAATCGGTAATCGTACTGATGCGAAAATTCCGGAAACGCAGGTCCAACGGTGATTTGGGCGTAAGCGCCTGGCTATAAGCACCAAAACTTTGGCTGCCGCTCCTGAACGCAAAATCTTTTGCCACAATACCTGCCGGCGAGTATTCCAGATAGTTGGAGTCAGGGACGGTCCAGGCCTGATAGTTCAGCAGCACCGTATCGCGGGACAGCGAAAGCCGGTAAGCATCCTCCGCCGAGGCCATCACGTTGCCGCTCAGCACGTAGCGGGAGACGTTGGCAGCATCGCGGTTATCCAGCTTAAAGGTGAGCAGGTCGTTGGCCACCGCACCGCGCAACGACGTTTGATACAAATTCAGCGAGGATGCTTTGGCACTGGCTACGTTCAGGTTATAACGCAGGGCTGCCGTGTCTTTGGTGGTCGCCACCAGCGAAAGGCTGTCCACCCGGTTCGGGCCGTAGATAATACGGGGGGATTTTACCTGTGCATCGAGCAGCGAAGCGGTGGAGTTGAATGCGGTATAAACATCAATCGGAGCCGAGCCTTTGATTTGGGTAGGAATAAATCCGGAAGCCGTCAATACCGAATCGGTTGCGGTCGTGTCGATGGGCATCAGGATTGGCAACAGGGAAGGCTGGATGGTGGCCGTCAGAACAAAGTCCTGCGGTCGGGCGGGTGTTGGTTTGTAGCCCGGAAGGTGGTAGTAGCGGTCGATCAAATTCATCACCGACGGCCCTACTTGCGTAAAGGCATAATTGCCCCACATATTCGCAGTCAGGATTTCAGAACGGATGCGGACCATATAACCGGAATCCACGGTTTGCAACGCAACCACGCTCACCGTATCAAGGTTAAACTTCTGGCCATTGACGTTAAGATTAGCCCCCTGCACCAGCACCGTTCCAATCGGATTGTCCGGGTCCAGTTTAGAGACGTCAGCCAAAATCAAACCATCCACGCGGAACGGCGTAGTGGTAAAATGCAATGCCTGCAAATCCAGTGCGGTTAGATTCACTTTTCCGGCCAGTGCCGGGTCTTTGCCGCGCAGGTCGGCCACGACGTCAAAAGTGGTGGCTACGTTCGGATCGCGGGAAACACCTTTGGCTTTGACAATGCCGCCCTGCAAATTTCCGGAAACGTCAACGCCTTTGTAGTTGTAACCGTTAAAGAAAGCGCCATACACCTGCGCTTTAAAATTTGCTACGCCGGTCTTTGGGGCAAAGCCGCGGCCCGTAGCCTGGGCATACGCGCTGATAGCACCGATTGTAGCTTCCTGCTTTAAAATATAGCCGAGATTGAGCCCTTGCGTGGTAGCATCCACCATATAGCCGCCATCGCCAAAATTGCGCATCGCCAGCACGCCGCGGGCGTTACCGCGGTTGGTGGTCAGGGCGAAATTGGAACGGAAGTCGGCAATCCGGCCCGTGAAGTTGCCTGTCAGGGCCAGTTTTTCCGGAATCCGGATGTCGGGCGGCAGCGTATTGGGGGGCAGGAATTTATCAAAATCAGTGTTGGTAGTTCGCAGCTGTGTAATATTCAGGTTAAAAACAGCACGGTCAGGGTCGGGCAGGCCCTTGATGGTTCCGGCCAGGCGCACGCGCGTATCTTCTAAACCAGCCAGGTCCAAAACATTGATACGCAGATCGCTGAGGCGGCCTGCCAGCTGCAAATCGTTGATGGCGTAAACCGCGTTTGGTGCTTTTTGAAACGGCGGCACGTCGCGCAGCATCGGGGCAAAGGTGAGTACATCCGGAATGGCCACCCGGCTGTTGCGCAGGTTCGCCACCAAGAGCATCACTCCGGGATTTTTGTCCAGCGCATCCAGCGACGGCCAGCCTACCTGAATGCGGTCGCGCAGGATGGTTTTGTCGGTCTCTAAGTACAGGTCGTTGAGCACTACGCCGGAGTCGTTGTAAAGAAAAGCAGTGCGCAGGTTCCGGAGCTGAAAACGACTGTTTTGCTCGGTCAGTTCGGCCCGGTCTACGGTGCCTTCAAAGCGCGCGGGTGTAAAAGCCATGTTTTCGCCATCCAGCAAAAGGCCTTTCACATCAAGATGCGCATAGTCGATACCATAGGGAACGCGCCGTTCAGCATCGTTGTCGAATTTCACGGCAACATTGGTGATGCCCAAGTCGTTAATCAGCAGCTTCCATGGGTTTTCGACCGTCGCCTGCACCGTTTCGCCAGCTTCTTCAGCCACCATTTGCGCCTGCGGTGTAGGCCCGAAGCGCACGATGCCGGTGGTATTGCTCAGGGCCAGCTTGTCCAGAGCAATGTGAAGCCGCCCCAGATCCAGCGAATCTACCTGCGCGCCGAAAGCCCCAAGTTGCAGTTTGGCAGAAAAATCCTGAAGAGTATTTTCATAGTCAAAATCAATGCCTTTCAGATCCACCTTACCCAGCTTTAAGGCCAGCTGAATGGGTTCGCTGCTTTCGGCTTTGTGCTCCGCCATGCTCTTGGGTGCTTCAATCAGCGGCTTGTACTGGCGAATCACGGCGCGGCTGTTTTCAAGCGCAATTTCCGGAATGGCGAAGCGCAGTTTGTCGGGGTCAAATTCCCGGAAACGGGTGTTGAATTTGCCGATCGACGCGTAGAGGTTCATGCCTTCCTGATCATCCACATAAGACGCAACGACACGGCGTAGCGAAACGCGGTCTACATCGAAGCGCATGCCGCCACTGGTATCCACCTCGGTTTTGGAAGGCGAGGCAAAAGCGTCGATGATGTATTGATAGTTGAAAACCGTATCAGGCGCTTTCCGGTAAATATTGGCATGGATTCCTTCCAGCTCTACCGACTGTACTACAACCGCACTTTGCAGCAGTTTCAGCATACTGATATCCACCGCGATGCGCTCGCCGGAAAGCAAAGTGTCTTTTTTCCGGTCTTCAAAGTAGATGCCTTCCAGCACAACCTTTTTCGGGAATCCAATGGAAAGGTGTGCCACTTCAACACGGGTACCGATTTTCTTCTCGAGGTAGGCAACGGCTTTATCTTTAAGATAATTCTGAACAGCCGGCACTTGCAGCAGCAGGAAGACCAGCAGCAGCAAGGCCACCAGACTTCCGGCGACCCAGGCCAGAATTTTTAAAATTTTACGGATGATATGCAACAGAATATTTTTTAGAAGATTGATAAACGAATGCGGTTGCGCAAACCCAATTTGGTCTTTTCGTAAAAGCAAAGACGCCCTTTTCTATAAAAACAATGCCTTTGCCGGCAGGCTGGCATGAATTTGGCAAAGGTCGGCTGTTTCCGTTTTACCTTTTTTGCGTCATGAAATTTTCCGGAAATCGGCTGTTTTTTCTTTTCCCGATACTCGTGGCCTGCACCGGGCAGGGGTCGCCGGTTGACACAACTCAGCCCCCTGTAGTGCAGCAAACCAACCCCGATGGCAGTGTAACGTCCTCCAAGCCTGATACACCGGCAACGACAGCCGTTCCGCACACGACGATTAAACCATTGGCCGGCATCCGTTATACTGCATTCCGTTTTAAGGACAGCGGACGGGCACGTATGAAAGCTTACACTCCGGAAGAAAAAAAGGTTATTTATGCCATCAACCGTATCGATGGTGCGCATATTTCCAACCTGGATACAGTCATCGTGCCAGAGAAATTTCCGGGTGATCTGCGCGAAATCAGTCCGTTTCCGCTCGAAGTGCCGGCCTTGCGCGAGGTCAAGAAAATCGTCTTGTTCTCCTACCCTATCCAAGCGTTTGCTGCTTACGAAAATGGTGTGCTGGACATTTGGGGGCCAACAAGCATGGGCCGCAAAAGCAAGCAAACCCCGGAAGGGCTGTATTTCGCCAACTGGAAGGCTAAAGAAACCATCAGCACCGTCAGTGATGAATGGAAGCTGAAATGGAATTTCAACATCCAAAACAAACAAGGCATAGGGTGGCATCAATACGGCTTGCCCGGCATCCCGGCTTCGCACTCCTGCCTGCGCCTCTTGGAATCCGACGCCCAATGGCTTTACGACTGGGCTGATATGTGGGTGTTGAAAAATCCGCAGGAACTGGCCGCGCAGGGCACACCGACGATTGTTTTTGGCCAATATCCTTGGGGCAAACGGCGCCCCTGGCGCTCGTTGCTGGAAGATCCGCACGCCAATGATCTTTCGGTTTCCGAAGTAGAAGCAATCGTGAAGCCACACCTGCAAAAGATCTTGGATGCCCAGCAGAAACGGGAAAATGTAGTGGCGAGTTCCGGAAAATAGACGCTTTGAGGCTTGGTAAAACCTGTAGCTAAAGATGCGGAACGCTTCCAAAAACAAGTCATTTTCCGAAAATTGCCCATAAAGAAAAGCCTTGCATTGCTGCAAGGCTTTTCCCGGAAAGCTCCCCCTGTTGGACTCGACCCAACGACCCCCTGATTAACAGTCAGTGTTTTAGTTTTTCCCTTGTTTTCTCTTGCTTTCATTTTCCTTTGATTATCAATCATTTGTGCAAAAGTATTTTGCTTTTTGTTTCTCTTTTTAGCTCTTATTTCGTATCTTTAAGGTCACATTTGAGGTCACATTTCCCTCTCAGGTACCTGAATTATGAAGACTCCAGCACCTTCAATTAGCCTCTTTCTAGACCGGTCCCGCCCAGGCGCAGACGGCAAATGTCTTATCAAACTCAATGTGTATTGCAAGCCAGATAAAAAAAGATACGCGACTCAATTTCATACGACGGAAGCGGATTGGGAAAAACTTTCCGGAACCCACCTGCGAGATGCCGGGCTCAAAAAAATAAAAGCCGAACTCAATGCCGTTCAATCAAGGGCCAACCAGATTGCAGAAACAATACAGCCCTTCTCTTTTGTGGCCTTTGAGGAAGCTTTCTTTGGCAAGGCTTCTGCCTCCACTAAAAGTAATACGCTGAAAAGCTGGTTCAGCAATTACGTTACCGAACTCAAGCAAAATGGCCAGGTCGGCACCGCCGAATCTTATCACAATACCTACTCTTCTTTAGAGCATTTCCGGAAAGGACTGATGCTTCAGGATATTACCCCTGCCTTTCTCAAAGCTTATGAAACACACATGCTCAAAGCCGGTCGCAGCAGTTCCACCATAGGCATCTACCTCCGGCAGCTTCGCGCGATCATCAATCAGGCTATCAAAGGGAAAGTACTGAGCAAAGACAATTACCCCTTCGCAGAATACACCATACCCGCCGGAAGAAACGTAAAAAAGGCGCTTACCGAAACTGAAATAAAAGCTCTTTTCAATTACGCAACCACCGACCCCGATAAGCAAAAAGCCCTTGATTTCTGGCTTATCTCTTATCTATGCAGCGGCATCAACTTCGCCGATATTGTGGAACTCAAAGCCGAAAACCTTTCCGGAAATATGCTTCAGTTTCACCGTGCCAAAACCAAGCGCACCAAGAAGAAAGACCTCCGGCCCATCAAAGTCGGCATTCCGGAAAAAGCGCGCATCCTCATCGAAAAATACCGGAATACAGACCCCGACAACCCCTATCTCTTCCCGGTTCTGGAACCTGGCCTCCCCGCTACTACCATCAAGAGCCGCACAAAAGCCCTCCTCAAGTGGGTCAATCTCCGGGTCAAGCAAATAGCGGAAGAGTTGGGCATTGAAAAAGTCGTTACCACTTATGCCGCCCGCCATTCGTTCTCTACGATCCTGAAACGGAAAGGCGTATCTACCGAATTTATCAAAGAATCCCTCGGTCATAGCTCCGTTCTCACCACCGAGAATTATCTTGACAGCTTCGCAGATGATGAAAAACTCAGTGTCTCCAATCTTCTTACAGACTTCTGATGAACCCTATCTCCCAATTCAAAAGCTTGCTGCTTGAAGATATTGCCCCTTGGTTCAACCGGAATACAATCGATGCCCAGTTTAAAGAACGGCTCCTCAACAATCCGGTCGTCCAATATACCTGCCAGCCTGCTTATTCAGTAACCTATCCAGGACCTGCAAATGATTTCCGGCGTTTCTATTACCGATACATAAGCAATGCTGCTATCAGCTACCTCAACTGGTTACACGAACAAATGAAAGGAGCGCTTACAGATGATGAACGCCAGTTTCTGATCCGGGAAAGCATGGAAAGGAACTTGGTGTCGTGCCTGCAGGAAACCGCTAAAAGTTTTGAATACAGAGATTCAAGTCAGCCAGATTTTGACTACACGCTGAACGCAGGCCGGACACCTGCCCAGGAACAAAACGAAATGTATGTGCTCAACTACCTGAAACTTCAGTTGGTCCGGCTCTACATGGAAGTCCAGGCTGCATTTCCAACGTTCAACAGTCGGGAAGTTCTAAAAGCTACTGAAGTACTCGAATATTATTTCCAAGACACAAAAACAACCGAAGATTTCTTACAACAAGCTGCTCAACTCGAGATAAGCCCAAAAATAAAAAGTGCTCCTACTCAACGGAAAAAAGAGCCCCTTCTTACCAGAGAATATGATTTCCGGGGAGAAATGCCCAAAGGCAAAAGTTATACTTTGATAGTAGAACACCCTGATAAATTATCTAAAGCAGAAGAAGAGTTGTTCAATCAAGATATTCTTGACTCCGAACTCCAATTTATTAATACTCACGGCAACAAGAGATTATTGGGAGCGGCGTACCACATCATGGTTGAACGAGGTTATTTTAAGAATAAAATAATGGGTATCAATAATAAGAGAGTCAATACCACAATTAGGCGCTTTCTGGAACATCGATATAACGTCAACATTGAACAAGAAGTTAGAAAGCTTACTGCCAATAATAATGAAGATCTGAAAGAAATCGTAGACAAAACCTTTTGGCTTACCCGTTTCCTACCCAGTTAGATTTTCCGGTATTTTCCGCCTTTTATACCGGTTTAAAATACTGGTTCTTTTCAGAAGCCCTTGATAATCAAGGGCTTTTTCGTTTTTCAAAATACCGGAATTTTCTTCGGTCCTCCAACTTTCTTTCTTGCAGTCAGTATCGCGGAAGCGCTACCGACTATTGGCCAATAGTCCATTTCTCAACTGCTAAAAAGCATACGTCATGGACACTATCGAAGTCCGTCTTCAAAACATCGAGCGCCTTCTAAAAGCGCAACACCTGAGCCTTAAAACCGTACTCAGCTTCGCGGAAGCCTGCACCTATCTGGAGCTTTCAGATTCCCATCTGTACAAGCTTACCAGCACCGGCGGCATTCCCCACTACAAACCCAACGGCAAAAAAATCTACTTCCAACGCACCGAACTGGATGCCTGGTTGCTGCGCAACCGCACCGCTACTTCGGCAGAACTGGAAGCCAGTGCCGCCGGCTTCATCACCAAACCAGGGAGGGCCAAATCATGAAACAGGTTCTCGAAATCCTCCGGGAGCTCCTGCAAGATTTTCAGGTGCTCAAAGCCTTTATCCTGGCCCACCAGAAAAGCCAGATTGAGCTTTTGCAAGACGGCTGGGTAGACAGCCCGGCCGTCATGAAATCCCTGCGCATCAGCAGCCGTACCCTTCAAACCCTGCGCGACAGCCGGATGCTTCCCTTTAGTCGCATCAACGGCAAGTTCTACTACAAGGTCGAAGACCTCATGGCCATGTTGAACGCCAATTATTCACCCGCTCAATCCTCCGGCCATGCAGATTAGCAAAGAAAACATCCTCCGGCACACCTACTATGGCGGGAGCATCTACAGCCACATCCTGCGGAAACACTATAGCGGTGAGGCAGCCCTTTCCCTTCGGGGAAAAGACTGCCCACCCAACCGCAGCCCATTCAGCGACGGCAGACGCACCCTAAAGTTTGAGTTTTTAAACGGCGCTTTGTGGCATACCGACTTAGAAGGCGCTATCCCAAATGGCGATGCATTCTGCTTCGCAGCCTTGTATTATGATATGGAAGGCAGCGCACTCCTGCACAAGCTCAATGAAGACATGTGCCTTCAAATCGGGAAAGAGAATACCTACCCTAAAAATCCCTTTTTCATCACCCAGGTCAATTTCAACTTTATGCCGGTCTCCAAAGCGCTCTTCAGCTACTACAAAGCTCCCGTCTCCAATCCGGCACCGGAGTTCAGCATCACCCCTGCCATTGCTTATAAACTCATCAAGGGCAGCTTCTTTCAGGAAGCCACCGAAAAGCTCCGGGCCATTACAGATCCGAAGGAAGCCCGGACTTTCAAGGCAAGCCACTTCCGCTACGCTACTTTTTCCGGAACTTTTTCGCATCGCAGCGACAAACACCTCCTCCAACATTCCGGCGTTATGGTGCTCGACTTCGATCACCTTCCCGACGTTGAGGCTTTGAAAGCAAAACTCATTGAGGACGAACAGTTAGAGACGGTTTTGCTCTTCACCTCACCTTCCGGAAACGGCCTTAAATGGGTGATTGAAGTAGACCTCTCCGGCATCACCCACGCCGATATGTTCCGGGCTGTCTCCAACTACGTTCAAGAGACGTACAAAGTCCAGGCAGACCCTTCCGGAAAAGACCTTTCCCGGGCCTGTTTCTTACCGCACGACCCTGCTGTTTACCTCAACCCCAAATACTTCTAAGCAATGTCCTCCAAACAATTCAATCCGCACCAATGGCTCAATCGGACCACAAGCCCGGTAGCCAAACCCCAGCAACCCAAAAACATTCCTTTTCCGGCATCCAGTTCCTCAGACCCACAAAGCGAAGTAGAGGCATTGGTAAGCACTGTTGAAAGCAGCCATACAGACCTCACCAGCGGCTACGACAACTGGCTCAAAATAGGCTTCGCCCTTGCAGAAGGCTTTGGCGAAGGCGGTCGCCACTTCTTCCACCGGCTCAGCCGTTTTAATGCGGGTTACAACGTTAAAGAATGTGATACCCAGTTCACTGCTTGCGTCAAGAGCACCGGGCATGGTGTAACGCTTAAAACGCTCTTTCATCTTGCCAAAGAAGCAGGTATTCCCATCCGGAAACCAGCAACCGACTTCCCCAAGCCGTCCCGACAACCGGCTATCCGGAAAGAAACCGTGTCCGAAACCTTTCCTTCCGGAATCTACGACACCTTGCCGTCCTTCTTGAAACGGGCTACCAGCATTGCAATCACCAACGAGGAACGCGACATTTTGTTGCTGGGCGCTTTAACTACGTTGAGCGTCTGCTTTCCCAACGTCACTGGCATCTACGATGGTAGCCTGGTCCGCTCCAATCTTTTTCTGTTCGTCACGGCCAAAGCCTCTGCCGGCAAAGGCCGACTGGCATTGTGCCGGCAGCTGGTAACGCCTATTCACCAAAAAATGCGCGAGGCCGGTCGTTCCCTGAAAATAGAGCACGAGCAGGAGTTGGCAATCTACAATGCGGGAAAGGGGAAAGAAGCAAAAGGCGAGAAGCCCGCCAAGCCACCCGAGTTGATGCTCTTTATCCCTGCCAACAACAGTGCTTCCGGTGTGTTTCAACTGCTATCCGACAATGGCGGCAGCGGCCTCATCTTCGAGACCGAAGGCGACACCCTTGCCCAGGCTTTCAAGTCCGATTATGGCAATTACAGCGACGGTTTCCGGAAAGCGTTTCACCACGAGCCTATTTCCTATTTCCGGCGCACCGACCGCGAGTATGTGGAGATGGACCACCCCTGCCTATCTGCCGTCTTATCGGGTACGCCCGGCCAGGTGGCCACTTTGATTCCATCTGCTGAAAACGGGCTATTCAGCCGGTTCGTCTTCTACTCAATGACCATTACCAGCCCGTTCAAAGATGTGTTCGCCCGTAAAGATGACAACGGCTTGCGCAGCTTCTTTGATGAAATTGGCGCGGATGTATTCCGGTTTGCCGAAGCGCTTAAAGCCAGTCGCGGCATTCGGTTTTCGTTGCTTCCGGAACAGGAACAAGCCTTCCTGACGTACTTCCAGAAAACGCAGAATACTTACCTCGGCTTGCTGGGTGATGACTACATGGCCACCGTTCGCCGGTTGGGGCTGATTACGTTCCGGATTGCCATGCTCTTCTCCGTTCTCCGCCTCTTCGACACCGGTGAGTTTCCGGAATTACTCTTTTGTGAGGAGCAGGACTATAAAGCAGCCCAGGCCATTGCGCAGGTACTGGTTCGGCACGCCGCTAAGGTGTTTGCCGAACTTCCGGAAGCACAAAAGCAGTCCCGCCGTCCCAATCTGAAAGAACAATTCCTGGAGGCCCTTCCCGAAACATTCGGGCGCCAGCTTTTCATCCAGGTTGCTGATACGCTGAAGATTGGCATCAAATCCGCTGAGCGGTACGTTGCTGACTTCGTCAGCGCTGGCTCTATTCACCATCCATCCCGCGACCGATATGTAAAAATTCCAGAAAATAGACCTGATAAGGAAATTGAGGACAAGGAGGAATAAGATCCCCACGAATGCTAGAATATACTGTCCTCAAAGAGGATTCATTTCCCTATAGACATAAAAAAGCCGCTCTTTTTAGAGAGCGGCTTTTACTTTTTTAGGCTTCGTATTGCTGGATATACTCTTTAATGTATTGTGCCTGCGAGGGCAGATAATCTGTAATTTTCAACCGCGCCCGCAAACCTTCTTTTCCAAACACTTCCAGAAGATTACCAAAAAGACCGTGCATAAAAGAGCTTGACAAAGCCCGGGTGCCGTGCAAAGAAAACCGTACGGTTTCCCCTTTAGAAAGCTGTGGAAGAACGGCATCAAATACCACCTTTCCTTGCTCATAGGTATCTGCACCATTCACCAGTTGCTTGAGTTCGGTTTTGCTGTGTGTGTCTACCATAAGAATGCGTTTTTAGTACTCAAATTCATCGGCTATCTCCTGTTCCTTTTGGGGAAGGTCAGCCGTAGGGATCTCTATGTAAACAAGCGTGCCCGGAAACTCAAATTGAAGCGGATACGTTCGGAGCTGTCCATCTTGCTTGCTATAAAGGGAGGCAAAGTTAGACAAGATTAAACAACTCCCGCTATTTTCTCCGGTTAAGGTTTTAATATTAAATAACCCATACCCTTTGTTTTTAGGGGTTGATTTAGACGTAACACCCTTTTCTACCGCGTGTGCCAGTGCTTCCGGATCTGCTTTTCTCACCTTGCCAATGCTTTCCCAATAATCGTTAAGCGTGGTCGGAATCCCAAGTCCAAAATCACAAACACTTAAGCAAAGCTTTTGTTCAGACTGGTAATACTGACAGAGCGCATAACCAGAAGACAAGGATTTAGAGTGATCCAGTACGTTATTGAAAAGCTCCGCTAAGCTGGTTCGAAAGGGAATCAGGTCTTTGGTAAATCCCAGTCGTTCATCAATAAGCCCCTCAATCTGGTCCGCGTACTGAGTCATGTGAGCAGCCGCAATCTTCCAAAGGTAAGTCGTATTTTCAGAGCTTATACGGGTAGGCTTTTCCCGATCAAAGCCCGCCTGCCAATATTCCCGCAGTCGGAGCGCTTCAATCCACTGCTCACACTCCGAATCCGCAACGGCTTCAAAAGAAAATTTCTTGCCCGCTTTGTGAAGTTCTTCCGCAAAACAGGCCAGCGTTACCAGATGATAAGGCCGAAACAGGAAGGTCGCCTCCTCAAACGAGAAGACCAAAGCCTGCACCTCTTTATCCTGTTCCGCCACAATCCGGGCACTCAACACCTTTTCTACAAATGCCGTAATCCCGGCTTTATCCGCCGCCCCAAAATGTACCTTTAATGTCTTTGCTTGAGTCATCAATTCCATAAATGCCTGTCTTCTCTTCAAAAGTAGCAAGTTTTACTCTGCTTTAAGATAGTAAGATCTTCTTGACCTTTTCCAGTCCAAGCTACTTATCCTCAAAGTCCTCAATCTTCCCCGAACGCCTATTTTCGTATCCGCATGAATCACAGCCAGCACAATCAAATCGTCAACTTTATCTGGAGCATCGCCGACGATGTTCTGCGCGATGTCTATACCCGCGGAAAATACCGCGACATTATCCTGCCCTTTACCGTCCTGCGCCGCCTCGATGCGCTCCTGGAACCCACCAAAACACAGGTCTTAGAGCAGCATCAAAAGCTTTCTGAAATCGGCCTCGAAGACCAAACCCACGCCCTCCGGAAAGTGTCTGGCTATGTCTTCTACAACACCTCTCCCTACACCTTTCATAAACTCCTCAGCGACCCGGCAAACATCACCGCCAACCTTGAAAATTATCTTGATGGCTTCTCCAAAGATGTGCAGGACATCATCAGCAAGTTCAAGCTGCGCAACCAGCTTCAAACCATGCGCGAAGCCGGCATCACCCACCTGCTCATCGAGAAGTTCTGCTCCGGCAAAATCAACCTCTCCCCCATACCCGTTACCGACAAAGAAGGACTTATCATCCACGAAGGGCTTTCCAACCTCGGTATGGGATATGTCTTTGAAGAACTCATCCGGAAATTCAATGAAGAAAACAACGAAGAAGCCGGGGAACACTTCACCCCGCGCGAAATCATTCGCCTGATGGTTCACCTGGTCTTCGACCCTGTCAAAGACAAACTCAAATCCGGAACCTACCTCATCTATGATGCAGCCTGCGGCAGCGGCGGCATGCTCACCGAAGCCAAAGACTACGCGACTGAGCTGCACCCGGGTGCCACCTTCAACCTCTATGGCCAGGAAGTCAATCCGGAAACATTCGCCATCTGCAAGGCCGATATGCTCATCAAGGAAGAAGACCCGGAGCGCATCGCTTATGGCTCTACCCTGGGCGAAGACGGCCACCGTTCGCTGAAGTTCGACTTCATGCTCAGCAACCCGCCCTATGGCAAAACCTGGAAAATAGACCAACCCAAGATCCTCGACAGCCAGACGAAAGAAATCATCGACCCGCGTTTCCGGAATATCGGCATCCCCCGCGTATCCGATGGCCAGCTGCTCTTCCTGCAAAACATGGTCAGCAAGATGAAAACCGAAAGCGAGCTGGGCAGCCGCATTGCTTCCGTCCACAATGGCAGCGCCCTGTTCACCGGCGACGCGGGCAGCGGTGAAAGTGAACTGCGCCGCCACTTCATTGAGAACGACCTGCTGGAAGCCATCATCCAGTTGCCCAACGATATGTTCTACAACACCGGCATCTCCACCTATATCTGGCTGCTCAGCAACCGCAAACCAGAACACCGCCGTGGCAAAGTACAGCTCATCGATGCCAGCAGCCAATACAGCAAAATGCGCAAAAGCCTCGGCAGCAAAAGCGCCGAACTTACGCCCCACCACATTGCCGCCATTGCCGAATCTTACCGCGCCTTCGCACCGTCCGACACCAGCCGCATCTTCGACAACGACGATTTTGCCTACCATTCCGTAGTCGTGGAACGCCCCCTGCGCCTTGCTTTTGCATTGGCGGAAGAGCGGCTATCCAACCTGCCCGATAAAGAAAAACATCAACCTGTCCTCCAAGCCTTGCAGGCAGATTTCGGAACCGAAACCCATTACGACTACAACGCCTTGCTGCCTGCCTTCAACCGCATCGCTAAGGCTGCCAAGTGGAAAGACAAAAAAACCTTCCTCGCTGCCATCACCTGGAAGGACGAAGCCGCCCGGCCAGTCCTCAGATCCACCAGCGGCGAAGCCATCGCCTACGAACCCGACCCGGACCTGCGCGACCGCGAAAACATCCCGCTGAAAAGGGACATTCAACAGTATTTCGAGACCGAGGTCCTGCCTTTCGTACCCGACGCCTGGATAGACCACTCCAAAACCACTATTGGCTACGAAATCAGCTTCACCAAGGTGTTCTATCAATACCAGCCCCTGCGCAGCGTCTCCGAAATCACCGCCGACATTCTCGCCATCGAGAAAGAAACCGACGGCCTGCTCGAAGAAATCATCGCCGATACCCTTTGATGGCTATGGAACCCGTAAAAGAACTTTTAGACCAGCTCAACGCCGTCGATGAATCGGTTTCCATCGAAGCCAAAAGAGGCAGCAGCATCAGCCGCTCGATTCAGGAAACCGTTTGTGCTTTTGCCAACGAACCCGGCCTCGGTGGCGGCTACATCCTCCTGGGCGTAGAGCGGGAAGAAACAACCCTATTCCCTTCTTACACCGTTACCGGCATCCAAAATCCGGATAAGCTTCAGTTAGACCTCGCTACGCAGTGCGCCAGCATGTTTAACCAGCCCATCCGACCAGAAATGGAGGTTGAACAACTGGTGGACGGTAAGCTGGTGCTGAAAGTGTTTGTTCCGGAACTGCCTGATGGTCAAAAGCCTCTTTATTTTAAGGCAGAAGGCCTCCCGAAAGGTGCATACCGCCGTATTGGCTCCAGTGACCAACACTGCACCGACGATGACCTCTTTGTCTTCTTCAACAAAGAAGACTCTCTTGACAGCACAGTCGTTTCCGACGCCGACTTGTCCGACATCAGTGAAGAAGCCGTAGAAACCTATCGCCGACTCCGCCGGGAGGTTTCTCCTTTTGCTGAGGAGTTAGGCTACAGCGATGAAGAACTCCTTCAGTCTCTTGGTTGCCTTAAAAAAGTAAAAGGAGACTTAAAACTCACCTACACCGGCCTCGTCGTCTTCGGCAAGAGCCAGGCATTACGCCGCCTGATGCCTATGCTTCGTGTAGACTACATCCGCATTCCCGGCAACGAGTGGGTAGAAGACCCTGAAAATCGATTCACGACAATCGATATGCGCGGGCCGTTGATTACGCTTGTCCAACGGGCTTTCAACGCCATTAGCGACGACCTCCCTAAAGGCTTCCTGCTTCCGGAAGGTGAAATCCAAGCTAAATCCATTGGTTTACCTGCCCGAGTCCTGCGTGAGGCTATTGTGAATGCTTTTATTCACCGCACCTACCGCGAATCGCAGCCTATCCAAATCATTCGTTACGGCAACCGCATCGAGATCAGAAATCCGGGTTTCTCCCTTAAGCCGACAGACCAACTGGGTGAACCAGGCTCTAAAAACCGGAACCCATACATCGCGGCTATCTTCCACGAAACCAACCTGGCAGAAACCAAAGGCAGTGGTATTCGTACCATGCGCGCCCTGCTTAAGAAAGCTTCTTTAGCACCACCCACTTTCGAAAGCCAACATACCGGGAACCATTTTACAACACGTCTCCTGCTACACCATTTCCTTAGTGAATCTAACCTACGTTGGCTACAGACGATGGATAATTATCAACTCAATGACAGCCAAAAGCGGGGGCTCGTTTTTCTACGGGAAACAGGTGCAGTTGATAATCAGAGCTATCGGCAGATAAATGGCTGTGATGTGCTTCGGGCGAGTGGCGAATTGCGGCAGATGCGGGATAAGGGATTGCTCCATCAAAAGGGCAGTGGAAGATACACCTATTATGTCGGCAGCGCAGAAATCAGAAAACACTTGCTGGCATCTCTGTACTTTGATGGAGAAGACCAGGTATCAGATCCAACAGCCATCTCTGACAACCCTACGTCTATGTCTGGTAACCCTTCAGCCATCTCTGACAACCTCCCGCCCATCTCTGACAACCTCCCGCCTATATCTGACAACCTCTCCCAGTTGCCTTTAGAGGTCGCTGAAAAAATCAAGCTGGTCCGCAAGAAAGGAGATGTCGACGTGATCCGGCAGGCAATTTTGGCACTCTGTAGCTGGCAGCCTTTGACGGCTCAGCAAATAGCGCAATACATTGGCAAAAACGAACGCTATATCGTCAGCCGCTACTTAGCACCGTTGCGCAAAGCAGAGAAGCTGTTCTACACGTACCCCGAAATGCCCAATCACCCCCAGCAAGCCTATACAACCTCCTCTTCAAACTAAGAGTCTATTCTAAAAATAAAAGATTGCTAATGCTCCGCTACCATTCGGACAAAATCTTTGTCATCCTTGAAAGGATCTCATTAACTTTTCCACTAAAAAAGGAAGGTCAAAGAGATTCTTTGCAGAATAGCCTGCCCCGCCAACGGCGGGGACAAAGAAGATGTCCTATCTTCTGGATAGACTCCAAGTCAAACTAAGTATTTCTACTACATCTCCCCCTCATGCTCAGCGCCAACAAAGAAAAACTCGGCTCCTTTTTTTCCGGAAACATCCAGTTCCTAATCCCCTTCTTCCAACGCGCCTACGTCTGGAAAGTAGAAAACTGGCAAGAACTCTGGGACGACGTCCTCGAAGAACTCACTGCCTTTCAAAACGGCAAGACCGACAGCGAACACTTTATCGGTACCATCATCATCAAAAGTCGTGATACCGGCTCTCTAAGCGCCAGCACCTTCGACCTCATCGACGGCCAACAGCGCCTCACCACCATCTGCCTTCTCCTGCGCGCCCTCCACGACGTTTCTACCGATGCTGCGCTCCGGAGTTTCATCTCCAATATGCTTGTTTTCACGGACGCCTACGGTGAAAAACATATCCGCATCATCCACTCCAAGGCAGATACCGCACACTTCTCGCAGTTGATGCAGTCCGAAAACAACAATGAAAACATTCCCGACGCCAAAAGCCGTATTCTGGAAGGCTATCAGTGGTTCCGCAATCAGATAGGCCAGATAGCCGACCCCGCCGACCTGCGAAACATCATGAACATCCTGCTCGAAAAGCTGCCGGTCATCCACATGGCGCTTTCTGCCAACGATGATGTGCAGCAAATCTTCGACACCATCAACTCTCTCGGCGTCAAGCTCACCACCGGCGAACTCCTCAAAAATTACCTTTTCTCGTTTAAGGAAGTAGAACCCCACTATAAAGCACTTTGGCAAGATGTGTTTGAGGAAGATGAGGAAACGATCGCCTTTTGGGAAGCCGAAAAAACCGCCGGTCGCGTGCCCCGCTCCAACATCGACCTGTTTCTCTACAGCTACCTCATCATCAAAACAGGCGAAAACATCAAGCTGGAATCGCTCTTCAAAGAATACAAAGCCCACCTCAAAACCAAAACACCAACCGAACTCCTCTCCTTTGCCCAGGAGCTGGCCCAATACGCCAACGTATATGCCGGGCTTCCGGAAGGTAAAGAACTAACCGACCTGCACTTCGGTGAGCACGACAAGCGCTTCTTCCACGTCATCAACGAGATGGACGTAAACACCATTGCCCCACTGGTGCTGTATCTCTACAAAGAGGTAACCGACCCCGCCGCGCGTCAGGCCATGATTCGCCTGCTGGAGTCCTACATCGTGCGCCGCACCGTTTGCCGCCTTACCACCAAAAACTACAACAACCTCTTCATCTCCATCCTCAACGACCTGCGCAAAAGCGGCACCCTCAGCGCCGATACCCTGCGCGCCCGCCTGGAAGCCTCCGATGAAGTTACCAGCCGCTTCCCCACAGACGCCGAGTTCCAGGAAGGCTTTTCCCGCTCCCAGCTCATCAACAAATACAGCGGCGAAGTGCTCTATGGCATCGCCCTCTATCAGTTAAACCACGAATACCAGGACAACCGCCGCCTGAGCAAAAACGGCCTTTCCGTAGAGCATCTGATGCCCAAGAACTGGACCAAACACTGGAAGCTCCCCGCCGGCAGCACCAAAGCGCAGGAAGACCACCGCAGCCACAAGCTCCTGACCCTGGGCAACCTCACTCTCATCAAAGGCCGCCTCAACAGCAGCCTCCGCGATAGCGGCTGGGCCAAAAAGCAGAAAGGCTTATTGCCCTTTTCTACGCTGCGCATCACCACCGACTACCTGCCCAAAAACCAGTGGGACGAAGCCGAAATAGAAACCCGCGCCGAAACCCTGTTCCGGAATGCCCTGCAAATCTGGCCGCGTTAATGTTCCCGCCTGCTCCGCTTCTCCTTTTTTCCCAACTTTCATCTCTTAAACCCCTTCTCTCTGCTG
>JAEWBT010000013.1 GCA_023391015.1 Bacteroidota bacterium | reverse complement strand
AGCGCATGTTTATCTCCAAAGGGCTAACGCTGGACGCCGCTAAAGGCGCGGCCTACCGCAGTCTGGAAGGCATGGTGATGAAGCAATCCGCCGTCTTGTCGTACATGGATGTGTTTCTCTACATCGGTGTGGTGTTTCTGGTGTGTGTGCCGTTTATCCTGATGATTAAAACCAGGAAAGGTGCCGCACCGGTGAGCATGAGCGAGGCAATGCATTAGGGCTTAAAAAGCTGGTTTAGGCGGTAAATTTTCCGGAAATCCCCCCAAAAGAAACGTCTCCTGAAGGGCATCAGGAGACGCTTCTTTTTTCAGAATTGTTGGAAGGCTTTTTTAGATTTAAGAAGGGAATTTTCCGGAAAAGTAACCCGGCTAAAAATCTTATCTTGCTTTAAATGAAACACCTGATTTTAGGTAGTCTGGCGCTTGGATTCACACTCGCCGCCTGCACCAACGACAAAATGGAATCCACTACGCCGGTAGCCAACTGCGACACGGCAGGCGTCACCTACGCATCGTTTATCCGTCCGTTTACGAATCAGCACTGCGCTATCAGCGGGTGCCACGTAGCCGGCGGCGCCAATTCCGGAAATATCGACCTTTCCACGTATCAGGGACTGAAGGCGGTGGCCGACAACGGCTCTTTGCTGGGCTCACTGCGCGGCACGCCCAGCTATGCGCTGATGCCGCTGAACGCCCCGAAACTGGATGATTGTACAATTGCCAAATACGCCAAGTGGGTCGCCGACGGCGCACCGGAAAACTAAGCCAAGGCAGAAAACAAAGGCCAAGAACCAAAAATCAAAACCCAAGATTCAAAGACCAATGTTCAGGAAATTCAAAAGCCAAAATTCAGGTCGTCTAAACCAAGCCATAGAATTTAAAGTCCTATTGGTCATTTTCACATAGAGTTGTTGCGCCTTTAAATTTTTCATGCAAAAAATCCTTTTAACCCTGCTTTTTTCCGGAATTTTCTCCGGTGCGTTCGCGCAGAAATGGGGCACGCGCGCCGGGCAGGTAGATTTTTTCTCCAAAACGCCGCTGGAAAATATTGAAGCACGGAATAAAGCCGTTTCGGCCGTGGTGGATGCCGCAACCGGTGCAGTCGCCGTGTCGCTGCAAGTGCGCGATTTTAAGTTTGAGCGCGCCCTGATGGAAAGCCATTTCAATGAAAACTACCTGGAAAGCGACCGCTTCCCCAAAGCCGAATTTCGCGGTGCGATTCAAAACCCAAAAGCAATTGACTGGGGCAAAGACGGCGTGTATCAGGTGACGGTTTCCGGAAATCTCACCATCCACGGCGTAAGCCAGAAAGTAACCGCGCCGGTGCAGATTCTTGTGAAAGACGGCAAAGCGGGCGCGACCGGAACCTTTCCCGTGCGCCTCGCCGATTACAACATCAAAATCCCGACGCTGGTTGCTGCGCAAATCGCCGAATCGGTGGACGTTACCCTGGTCATTGCGATGCAGCCGTTGTAGAGACGTTGCATGCAACGTCTCTACACCATTTTTCAAAACGTGCGAGTAAGGTATAGGCGCACAACCTTAGCTTGGCCTTCCACACGCAATTATTCAATCCCAAAATTTTCCGGAAATGGTAGAGACGTTGCATGCAACGTCTCTACGTAACGGGGTCTGTACTTTTGAAAACCACTTTTCCCGCCCTTTTCCTATGAAGTACGTTGCCTTTTTAGCCTTGCTGTTTTCCCCAATTTCCGGCTTTGCCCAATCCGGAAACGATGATTTGCTGGACGCACTTGGGCCGCAGGCGGAAAAGGCGCAACTGGTGACCGCTACGTTTAAAACCACCCGCCTCGTTACCGCTCACAGCATCGAAAACCTGCCGGCAGGCGTACTGGATTTCCGGATTTCCCACCGTTTCAACACGCTTCAAAACGGCTTCAACGACTTTTTCGGCCTCGATGGTGCGACAACCAAGCTGATGCTGGACTACGGCCTCACCGACCGGATTATGATTGGCATTGGCCGCAGCAGTTTTAATAAAGAAATCGACGGCTACACCAAAATCCGGCTTTTGCGCCAGCGCACCACCAATATGCCGCTTTCGGTGAGCTATATGGGTGCTATCAGCCTGCGCACCAACAACGGCTACAGCGCTTCTCAAAACCTGAATTTTACGCATCAGCTTTTGATTGCCCGCAAGTTCAGCGACCGGTTTTCGCTGCAACTTTCGCCGACTTATTCTCACTACAACCTCGTTCCGCTGCAAGCGGATCCAAACAATATTTTTGCCCTTGGCATCGGCGGGCGCGTGCGGCTCAGTCGCCGCGTAACCTTCAACGCCGAGTATTTTCCGGTATTGGGCGACCGCCTTTCCGGCACCACCGATGCCCTGGCCATTGGCTTTGATATTGAAACCGGTGGCCACGTTTTCCAGCTTCATTTCACCAATGCGCCGGGCATGACAGAACGTAGTTATATTGGTGAAACGCGCGGCAAGGTCACTGATGGCGACATCCGCTTTGGCTTCAACATCTCGCGGGTGTTTACGATTGTAAAGCCCAAGGGGTTTTGATTTCAGATCGTCACCGGCAAGCAAGAAGGCCATAAAAAGCGGTCTGCGTTCTGCTGGAACGCTTTGTTGGCAATCCTTGCATTTCAACAGCGTTTAAAGGAACACCTTATGGATTCACAAAGCGTTCCGCCGGAACGCGGTTGGAATGCTATTCTTTTATTTCTACCCACAAAGCTTTCCGCCGGAACGTCGGAAAACCGCCTTCCATTTGGCTCCCTATTGGCTTTTCCCCGAAAGGCAACCAAGCTCGCAACAAGAGTTTGCACCATGAAGCGTTCCACCGGAACGCTTCATGGGGAGTAGCGATCAAAGATTGTGTTGTAGCCGCGCTCCGCCGGAGGAACGCCTTGTCGGTAGACACAAAAGTTGTATTTCCATAGCGTTCCAGCGGAACGCTTCGTGATTCACAAGGCGTCCCGCCGGAACGCTGTATTCAACAACCTGCATATTAGCTACCTACGAAGCGTTCCACTGGAACGCAAACGCACTTATTTCCAATCTTGCTTTTAAGACATTGCGGTAGAAGACGAATGCGTTTTAATGACCGTAAACAAACGATATTTCCGGAAAGCGAATACTTATTTTTGCAGCCCCACACGTATGAAACTGCAACCTATTGACCGCGTTTCCGACATTTCAGCCGCTGATTTCCGGAAAAATTACCTGCAACCGGGCATTCCGGTGATTATCGAAAACCTTTCCCACGACTGGCCTGCCTACCAAAAATGGACGTGGGATCTTTTTAAAGAACTGGTGGGCGATGTGGATGTGGAAGTGTATAACAACACCCGCGCCGGTGCACGCATTCTGGTGAATGGCGGCGACGGTAAGATGAAGTTTGGCGATTATATAGATGCCATTCGCAAAGGCCCGTCCGACCTGCGGCTGTTTCTGTTTAATATCTTCAAACACGCGCCACAGCTCAAAAAAGATTTTACCTGGCCCGACCGGCTGATGGGCGGTTTCATCAAGGCTTTTCCGGTTTTGTTTGTAGGCGGCGCGGGCAGCATCGCTCATATGCACTACGACCTCGACCTGGCGCACATCTTCCACACCCAGTTTGTGGGCAAAAAGCGCGTGCTTTTGTTTCCATTTTCGCAAAGCGAGAAGCTCTACAAAATGCCTTTAACGGTGGAAAGTGCGGCCTCTTTTGTGCGGTGGCATGAAGCCGGCGTGGACTACGAAAAATACCCCGCACTGCGCCATGCCGAAGGCTACGAAACTACCCTCGGTCACGGCGACACCTTGTTTATGCCCACCAAGATGTGGCACCACATGGAATACCTGGAAAGCGGTTTTGCGATGAGCCTGCGCGCCATGCCGCATACGATTGGCGGCAAGCTCAACACGCTGTACCACCTTTTGCCGATGCGCGGCCTCAACAACCTGTTGATTTCGATGCGCCCGGAGTGGTGGTACCACAAAAAGCGCCAACTGGCCTACGAAAAAGTAGGCGAAACCTATACGCTCCAGGGCTGATTTTCCGGAAAATCCTGCTTAAAAACCCATCATTTCCGGAAACGGTACCTTCGCAACTTCATAAACTCATTTCCCTTCCCCTTATTTATGCGTAAGCTTTTGACCCTCGCCCTTGCCGGTTGTCTTTTTTCCGGCGCTGCTTTTGCCCAGCAACTGAAAGTACCGGCCCCGTCGCCGCTGCAAACCATTGACCAGGCATTTGCCCTTTCTAACATTAAAGTGGAATACTCCCGTCCTTCGGCCAAAGGCCGCACCATCTACGGCGATGTGGTTCCGTTTGGAAAAGTATGGCGCACCGGTGCAAACGGTTCCACTAAGATCACTTTTGGCGAAGACGTAACCATCGAAGGCAAGCCGCTGGCTGCCGGCACGTACTCCATCTACACCATTCCGGCCAAAGACCGCTGGGAAATTATGTTCAGCAAAAACCTGAACCTCGGTGGCGATGTGGCTAACTACAACACTGCTGACGAAGCCCTGCGTGTAACCGTGATTCCCGCCCGCCTCACCGACCGCGTAGAGACGTTCACCATCAACATTGGCGACATGACTTCCAACAGCGCCCGTCTGGACCTGATGTGGGAAAACACGCGTGCTTCTGTGGCTGTGAAAGCGGATATTGACGCTAAAATCATGGCCAATATCGCCAAAACTATGGAGATGGACAGCCGCCCGTATTACCAGTCTGCTGCCTACTACTATGACAACGGCAAAGACCTCGGTCAGGCGCTCACGTGGGTGAACAAAGCCATCGACCAGAATCCAAAAGCATTCTGGGTCCAGCACCTGAAAGCCAAAATCCAGCTGAAGCAAGGCGACAAAGCCGGTGCCATTGCTACGGCCCAGAAGTCAATCGAGCTGGCCCGCGCGGCTCAAAATGCCGACTATGTGACGATGAACGAAAAGATCATTTCGCAGGCCAAAGCGAAGTAAAAATTCCGGAAATTTTATGCTTAAGACGCCCTTTTGGGGCGTCTTTTTTGTTTGAAACAGCAGAGCTTTTCATTCGTTTCTGTTTCTCATCCATTTGTTTTGTCACCCCGCCGAAAGGCGGGGTCTCAGAAAAGTACTTTATACCTCGTATTTCCCGTATCAGGAGGACAAAAGTTGCTGACCGGTTTGCTTGTCGGCTCTTCATCTTTTGTCTATAATCTTTTGTCTCAAGATGGCGTGCCCCTTCGGGTCGGGCTTTCGGCACTCGCTCTGCCTCATCCACACAAGCCCCACCCACGGGCAGGAGCTTAAACAATGCCTCTATCCCTCACGCATTTCCGGAAACTTTGTATTTTTAAGCGTATGAAATCGCTTTTAATCACACCAAAAGACACCGCTGAAATGCAGTTTATCACCGCCTTGCTACAAAGGCCGGGAATAGGTGTTGCCGAGGTGCCCAGCGAAGAATTGGAAGATGCAGGGCTTCTAAATCTCCTGCAAAAGTAGATGTAAGTGATACGATGAGCAGGGAAGAAATTTTCCGGAAACTCCAGTCGCTTTAATGAAAACACCCGTCAGGTTTCAAAAGCCTGACGGGTGTTTTCATTTTCCGGTAGAAACCTATAAGGTTTTTGAAACCTTATAGGTTTAGGGAACATCACCGCTTCGGCAAGGCCAGCAAATTCGCAAACAGCCGGTAGGCACCCGGCACGCCAACGGGTAATTCCCGGAAAAACACCAGCCCGGTGTACACAAAATTGCCTTTTCCGTAGGGCGCTACAATCAGGCTGCCGTCCGTTGCTTTCTCGCCGGGGTCGGCCATAGCAAGGATAGGCGTAAAGGAAGGTGCCCAGTCCGAGGCCTCGTAGATACTGCGCTCCTGCACCCAGCCGGTAAAGTCGGCGGCTGTGATTGTGTTGGGACTGTTGACCACCGGATGCTGCGGCGCGAGGAAATTAACGGCGGCATCTTCGTCCGTCACGCGGGTGCGGGTAATGGCGAAAGAGTCGGGGCCAATCTGCGCTTTCACCGGCCCGATGCGGCTGTTGGTGTTATACTGCACAATCAGGTTGCCGCCCTTTTTCACGTAGTCCATCAGGCGCGGATAGGCGGTTTGCAGCCAGTCCTGCGTGTTGTAGGCGCGCACGCCGGTTACAATCGCGTCGTAGCGGGACAGGTCGGCGGCTTCTACTTCTTTTTGGGAAAGTTCGGTCACGGTGTAGCCCACGTTGCGCAAGGCTTCCGGCACTTCGTCGCCCGCGCCGGTGATGTAGCCGATGTTTTTGACTCCACCTTTTTCCAGCGGAAACGCCGTCATGTAGGCGCGGGCTTCGCTCAGGTAGGTTTGGTTGGGAATGTGGGAATGGTGGATAAGCCGCGCGTGCTGGTTAAAGGTTTTTTCGCCGCTTACAAACGTGGGCCGGAAAAACGTAGGCGCGGCGCCTTTAGCCGGTGTTATGCGAACGGGCACCACCGTATCCTGGCCTTTGCGAAGCGAAACCTGCGTAACATCGCGCTGCATGGCCCAGCCGTCGCCCGCGTCTATCATTAGGCTTCCGGAAATATTATCGGCGTGGCAGTGGACTTTTACAAAAATGGTTTTGGGCCCGTAGTTTTCAAACACCAGGGAATTGGCCAGAATATCCAGCGTGACTTCGGGCAAGATTTGTAGCGGTTGATATATTTCGCCTTTAACGGGGTCGGTGGTTTTATAGACGAGCGGCGTGCGGAAGGTTAACGCTTTTTCACCGTTAGGTTGAATGATTCGCGAAACGGCCAGGTAAGGCGCTTCGCCTGCGCCGCGAATGCTGTAATCCGGCGAACTAAACATCGCACCCCGGCGGGACTTCTGCAACCAGTAAATATTTCCGGGAAAAGCGCCTGGAATGGTGGTCGGAAAGGTATCGGCCAGAACGGTGTTTGCGTTTAAGGCACTTGCTTTCGTCAAAGTAGAGTCCCAGGCACGCATCGAGCTTCCGGAACGGTTCAGCAATTGGCGGGTGACTTTCAGCTTGTTGCCGTGCGCCGTTTGCGCTTCACTCACCGTTGCTTCGTCCCAAATACCCAGCACTTGCGGAATCAGTTTTTCCGTACGTGCCAAAGCAGTGTAAACCGCTTTTCGTTCCACCCGGTCCAGCGCCCGGTTGTCCGTGATTTTTTGAAGGCTGTTTTTGAAAAGGATCAAAGAATTCAGGTTTTTCTCGGGCTGACTAAAATGCCAGTCGCTGAGCAGCTTTTGAACGCTGCTACCCACTTGCGCCAGTTCCGGGTAACGATTCCACGTCAAATCAATCCCTTCAAACAGATCTGCTTTCGCCGGAGACCCTTTGATTTGCTTAAAATACTCCAAGCTGCTGCCCCGTTGCAGCGCCGTGCCGAAACCCTGGCTTTTATGCATCGTGCGGGCTTGGGAAGCAATCTCGCCGTAGCTTTTACCGAGTAGGGCGTTGTAGCCGCCTACGTCCACTTTTATCTGGTCTTCGCTCGTGGTGTTGGTCGTGCCGAAGTTGAACGTGTTCCAGAAAAGGCGCTTGGTTTGCCAGGGCTGTACGTATTTCAATTGTTCCGGAAAACGCTTCGGGTCGGCGGCGGCGTCAAAGGCTTCGCCGGCGAGAATAGCTGAGGCGGTGTGGTGGCCGTGGCCGCCTTCGCCGGTGGTGGGGAAGCGGGTAATGATAATGTCGGGCCGGAAATTCCGGATCACCCAGACGACATCCGAGAGCACCGAGTCGTGGCTCCAGAAGCGAAAGGTTTCTTCCGGGTTTTTGGAATAGCCAAAGTCATAGGCGCGGGTGAAGAATTGTTCGGCCCCGTCAATCCGCCGGGCGGCCAAGAGTTCCTGCGTGCGCAGGATGCCAAGCGCTTCGCCTTGTTCCGTGCCAATGAGGTTTTGTCCGCCGTCGCCGCGGGTGAGCGAGAGGTAGCCGGTGCGCACCTTTTTTTCGTTCGCCAGCCATGCCAGCACACGGGTGTTCTCGTCGTCGGGGTGCGCGGCGATGTACAGCACCGAGCCGGTTACGCCGAGCTTTTGCACTTCGTGAAAAATTTCGGCGGCGCTCAGTTGGCGGTAGGGCTTCCAGTCCTGCGCGTTTCCGGAAAAATGGGTAATAAAAAGAACGAAAAAGAGTACGGCTTTTTTCATAGGGATAAGCTGCAAAAGTAGCGGTGGGGCGCGCCGCTTTCAAACCTATAAGGTTTTTGAAACCTCATAGGATTTCCGGAAATAACACAATACCCGTCGGGTTTTTGAAACCCGACGGGTGGCGTTCCTGCGTGAGGCCCTGCGCCAAGCGCAGGGTGACAAAAAAGTCGAAAGCACAGACGATAAATGTCTGTATCTATGACCCGACCCGTAGCGGAGCGAAGGGGCTCGCCCAAAAAGACGGAAGTATCAGGTATCAAGACAAAGGAGAAAACGAGCATATCCGGCATTAAAAAAGCGGCCCCTGACGGGGCCGCTTTTGGGTTTCATTTTCCGGAAATTTCCGGAAAATCTACTCTTACTGAACGGTTACTTTGGTGGCTTCGTAGCGAACGTCGCCGTTGCGCAGGTCCACCAGCAGGATGGTACCGGCAGGCAGGGCAATTTCCGGACGAACTTCTACTACGTTGCTACCCAGAGCCGCATCCACTGCTTTTTCCAGAATCACGCGACCGGTGAGGTCGGTAACAGTGAGCGTCAGCGAACGGGCAGCGTCAGAAGCGAAGGTTACTTTGAACGGCCCTTTTGTTGGGTTCGGCGTTACCTGAATATCACGGGAAGCAAAAGCACGCCTGGAGATGACTTTCTCTTTAGAGAACTCTACACCCGAAACAGCCAGATCCAGCGAAACCGTTTTACCCTTTGGTGCTGACATCGTAAAGCTCAGCGTCTTGGCGTCTTTCGGCGCGAAGGCTTCGCCGGATTTGTCCGAAACAAAATCGTCAAACGAAAGGGCGTAGTCCTTGCCGTCTTCGGTCAGCTCGATTTCAGTTTTGAATTGTTCATTCCACTTGGTGATACCGGCACGGGTTACGCGAACGGTGGCTTTGCCTTTACCGGCAGCGTGGAACTTCAAGGACTGGTACGGCGTCAGATCGGTTGGCTCGGTACCCGGCTTGATGGCCTTGTAGAGCGTCACGTAATCCGAAGAAGCCACTTTCAAATCCACTTTCCGGTACAGCGGGAAGCTGTTGCCGGTATAAATGCGGGTTGGGTCGTTATCGGGCACGTAGGATTTCACGGTCGTGTATTCCCGATCGTAGTCCAGTCCCCAGTTACCATCGGCAAGGTAGAACTGATCGACCAGCGTATCGCCGGCACGCATCAGCCCTTCATACTCGTAGCCATCGCCAATCGGCAGGCCGATAACCGTGTCCTGCTGTGCTTTCAGGTTTACAGACACTTTCATATCGGTGTAGCCGCCGTCTTCTTTGGATTGTACTTTGAAATCCATGATAGCGTTGGTAGCCGCGCCTTTGTTGCGAACCGTCAGCAACAAGGTGTCTTTATGGCGAACGCCTTTGGTAACATACACATCCGGAACGGTTACGCCCGTATAAGCGCGCTGCAACGGCAGGTAGGCAGCTTGTTTGTCCAGCACGTCGGCAGCCAGTTTCTCTACATCGGCGGGTGTAGTGGCCCACACCTGGAAGTTGTACACCGACTTGTCTTTCGCATAGCTGTTAATCACCCAGTCGCTTTGGATGCGGTACTGGTCAATACCCGGCGTGCGACCGGCGTCAAAGGCAATGGCGTGTTCCACCAGGCCGTTTTCGCGCAGGAGCGTAAAGCGCGGGAAGGTCATACCGCGGAGTGTTACCGGCTCAATATTCAGAAGCGTAGCGCCGCGGAAACGGTCGCAGATGGATTTGGTGTGGTTGTAAACGCGGTCTTCGGTTTTGATGCCGAGCACCACCGCTTTGTTTACGTTCTGACGGGTGTAGTCCACCCCCATGACTTCACGGGCAATGGTGAGGGCCGTCAGGTCCGCCGGAGTAGAAACGCGCGGCACATCGCCGGGTTGCAGGTTGGCCGGAATCATATCTTCCAGGTTTTGCTCTCCTGCGCCTTTCATGGCTACGTTCGGCATGCTGATGCGTTCAAACACCGGCAGCGTTGCGTAGGTAGGTTGCGCGTTGATAGAATATTTCAGGCGGTTAAAGTCGCGGCGCGTTACCAGTCCACCGAGACTTTCGCTTTCAATACCACCACTGCCACCAGACGAAACTGAATCGGAATTCACCGTTACAACTTGGGTGCGATACGCCACACAGCCATTCACCACATCGGTTACTTTCAGCGTTACCGGATACTGGCCGACTGCGGCATAGCTCCGAGAAACCGTTGCGTATTGGCCAATAGAGCCATCGCCAAAGTCCCACTCATACAGGTTTTGGGCTGGCCCGAGTGCGTTGAAGGTGAACAGGTTGCCGGTAAGGTCCTGCGGGTTTTGGTTAATGGTGAAATTGGTGTTTGGAATCGGCTTGATTACAATCGTTTGCGTGGCCGTGTTGGCACCCGCCGGACCGGTTACGGTAAACGAAACCGTGTACGTTCCCGGTGTGTTGTAGGTATGCGTTGCGTCGGGCGTTGTTACAACGGGCGAGCCGTCGCCAAAGTTGTAGCTATACACGAACGGCGTATCGCCTACAGTCGTTGTGTTGGTGAAAGTTACCGGCGTACCGCTGCAAATACTGTTGGAGCTTACTGCAAAAGCAGCAACTGGTGGAATGCAGGAAACATTGAAGGTTTTCTGAGCCGTATCGGCGCAACCATTGGCAGACACCATCACCAAAGTAACCGTGCGAATGCCGGAAGCCGGAGTGTAGGTAATCGGGCCTTGGTTGGCAACCGGGCCGCCGTAGGACGCCGGTGTTGCACCGGTGCCAAAATCCCAGTTGTAGGTCGCGCCTGCTTCCGGATTGGTAACGGTGAAGATGGGCTTGCATAGCTCGTTTTGTGTAAAGGCCGCATCCGGAATGGGGCGGAATGTAACCGATACGCTGCCCGAAGGACCCGCACAACCGTTGAGATCTACGTTGACGGTATAGGTTCCGGGAACAACGGTTTTAGTAGTACCGGTACCATAGCCACCGCTCCAGGTGTAGATAGCAGCCGGGTCGGCATTGCTGATCGAAACCGTTATGGGTTCGTTGCCACAGGCCGGGGCCGGAACGTTAAACGTCGGTGAATCCGGAATCGGCTTGTAATTCAGGGTAAAGGTTCCATCCGGTCCTGTACAGCCGTTAAGCATTGGCGTAACGGTGTAGGTTCCGGGGGCAACGTTCTTGCTGGTGCCGGTGCCATAACCGCCGCTCCAAGTATAGGTAACAGCCGGATCTGCATTGGTGATAGAAACCATCGCCGGGCCGTTTCCGCAAGCCGGGGCCGGAACGTTGAACGTCGGTGCAGCCGGAAGCGGCTTCACGGTAATGGTTTTGGTTGCAGCGCTGGTACCAGAAGTGTTCGTGGCCGTGAAGGTAACCGTGTATGTTCCCGGTGCGCTGTACGTATAGGTTGCGTCAGGTGCTGTTACAATGGGTGAACCATCGCCAAAGTCATAGGTATAAACAATCGGTGTATCGCCAACCATCGTCTGATTGGTGAATTGAACCGCTGCTCCCAGACACACATTTGTAGTGGTTGCATCAAAGGCAGCTACCGGTGGCGCGCACAGGGCCTGGAAGGTATGCGAAGCCGTGTCGGCACAACCATTAGGTGCCGTTACAATCAGCGTAACGGTTTTGGTGCCCATTGGGTTGTAGTGAATCGGACCTTGGTTAGGCATTGTGCCGGTATAGGTGGCAGGTGTAGCACCTGTGCCAAAATTCCAGGCATAGGTAGCACCCGTGGTTGGGGTGGTAACGGTAAAGCTGGGACGGCAAATGGTGTCTTTCGTAAAGGCCGCGCTTGGAATGGGTTTGTAATTCAGCGTGAAGGTTCCGGCTGTACCGGTGCACCCATTTTTGGTTACGCTCACGGTATAAGTTCCGGGCGCTACGGTTTTGCTGGTTCCGGTGCCGTAGCCGCCGCTCCACGTATAAGTCGCAGCCGGATCGGCGTTGGTGATAGAAACCGTTACCGGATCATTGCCGCAGGCTGGTGCAGGCACATTAAACGTTGGGGTAGCCGGAATCGGTTTATAGTTCAGGGTGAAGGTTCCAAGCGTACCCGTACAACCGTTTTGCTTTGGCGTAACGGTGTACGTTCCAGGCACCACATTCTTGCTGGCACCCGTTCCGTAGCCACCGCTCCACGTGTACGTAACAGCTGGATCTGCGTTGGCAATCGTAACGGTAGCCGGACCATTACCGCAAGCCGGAGCCGGTACGTTAAAGGTCGGAGAATCCGGAATTGGGCGGTAATTCAGCGTAAAGGTTCCGGAAGGACCGGCGCAGCCATCACGAACCACACTCACCGTATAAGTTCCCGGAAGGACCGATTTGCTGGTGCCGGTACCGTAGCCGCCGCTCCAGGTGTAAGTCGCAGACGGGTCAGCATTGCTGATCGAAACCGTAGCCGGTCCATTGCCACAAGCCGGAGCCGGTACGTTAAACGTTGGGGCAATCGCCGCCGGTTTCACGACGGCAGCGATGTCATCCTGCGCCTGGCAGCTACCGCGGCTTGCTTTTACCAGATAATTATACGTGCCTTCCGCAGCCGGGCTAAAAGTAGGCTGGGCAATGTTGGTCGCGCTCAGGCCTGCCGATGGCGTCCAGCTATAAGAAATTCCGGAAACGGCCGGCGTTCCAATTACAAAAGAAGGCGTTCCCACACAAATGCTGGTATCCGGACCGGCAGCATAGGTGATAGGCGCATCCACCTGCAGGGTTATGGTATCGTCGTTTACGGCACAACCAACAGGGCCATCAATCGCGTAGCGGAATTCGTAGGTTCCTGCCACCAGATTGCTCAAGCCAGTGTTGGGCGAAGCGGTATTACCAATAGTGGCCGTATTCGGGCCGCTCAACTGGCTCCACTGTGCGCTGTAATAAGCCGGAATATTTCCGGAAAGGGATGCGTAAGGACCGCCACAAATGGCTTTGTCAGCGCCAGCATTGGCTTTCCGTTCGCGCACCACCTGCACATTGGCCGATTCCGTTGGGCAGGACCCGGTGCCACGGGTGGTGTATTTAAATGTATAGACGCCTTGCGCCAGGTTTTTAATGGTCGTGTCTGCGTAGTTGCCGTTGGCCGGGCCAGCGCTTTCGCCGCTCGGGCCGGATACAAAGCTCCACGAACCGCCGCCAATAGAAGTAGTGCCGTTCAGGTTTACGGTAGAAACATTCGAACACAGGAATTGGTCCGGGCCTGCATCCGCAACCGAAGCCGGTACCCCGTTTATGTAGGTTCTGGTGGTCGAAGATGCCGGACAGGAGCCGGTCGCCGGAATCGTATAAGTAAAGGTGTAAGTTCCCTGCACCATGTTGGAAGCACTCGTCTGGAAGTCAGATACGGGCATCAGGACAGGCGTAGGCGCACTGGCTGGTTTGGATGCAACTGTCCAAATACCGTTACTGTTTACCGCTCCGTTCAGGATGGTAGAAGTAACGTTACAAAGATTCACGGTGCTGGTGCCGATAGAAGAAGCCGGACGAACAACAGTTACGGTTACCGAATCCACCGACGGCGCACAGGCCGGGCCGTTGGAAACGGTGTAGCGGAACTTGTAGATGCCGGTTACCAGATTGCTCACATCCACCGTTGCATTGTTGGAGCTGGCGTTGTTGATGGTAATAGAAGTGGACGCGTTCGGCGGCGCACTCAGGACCGACCACACACCGGTGCCTACCGTAGGCGCTACGGCATTCAACACAACTGTTCCGCTGTTGACATTACAGAAGGAAGGTGTTGTGGTAGAAGCGACTGCCTGGCTCGGCGGCTCACCCAGAATCAAACGAACGGTGTCACGGCTGGCCGGACAAACGCCGTTTTCAATTTTGTATTCAAAGAAATAAACACCTGCAAACAAGTTACTGGCTGTTGTAGACGGACTATTCGGAGAATTGATGTACGCCGAGGCCAGACCATTCACAAGGCTCCAAACCGGAGTGCCTTGCGTGGGCGTATTGCCCGTAAGGGCTACGCTCGCCGGAACGCCGGACATACAAATTGTTTGGTCGGTGCCGGCATCCGCTACCGTAGCCGCCGGAGATATCTGCACCACTACCGTATCGGTCATGGTATCGCAACCCGGATAGGTGAGTTGATACACAAAACGACGGGCACCATTTCCGGAAACCGTTACCGTTGTATTCTGATTATTGGGGTTGGCAATGCTGCCGCCATCCAGCGCAATCCAGGTGGCATTGGCCGGACCAGGGTTAGAGCCGGAAAGTGAGAAAGAAGTGGTTCCGGAAGGTTTACACTGATCAGCTCCGGCATGTGCAATCGTCTGGCTGGTAGCACCACCGGTTGTTACCAGCGCCGTATCGCGCGAGGTATCGCAAGCGTTGGCAATGCGCCAGATAAATTGATAGGTCGTATTGGGCGAAAGGCCGGTAACCGTTGTGTTGGGCGCTGTAGGATCGGCAATCGTACCTGCTGCCGGAACAATCGTCCACAGCCCTTTTTGGGTGGGGCCAGGCGTATTTCCGGAAAGTTTTACCGGAAAAATATTACACTCCGTCCGGTCAGGACCGGCATTGGCAGCCACCACATGGGCAGAAGAAACAACCGCTACGGCTTCATCGCTCGGTGCAAAACAGGCGTTTCCGGAAGACAGCTGCCAGCGGAATACATATGTGCCCGGAATGAGGCCCGACATGAGGCTGCCGGGGTTGTTGGGCTGAGTAATATTGGCTTGGTTAGGACCGCTCACTTGGCTCCAGGTTCCGATAACGCCCGGTGCCGGTGGGTTGCCCGACATGTTGGTTTGCATCACGTTACACGGAATGATCGGATCGGAACCTGCGTTTACCGCGCCTGCCGGCATCGAAACATAAAAGCTTACATCCCGCGAAGTGGTTCCGCAAGGCGTGCTCCATGTAAAGCGGACCACATATTGTCCGGTTTTACCCATGCGGCTGATGGTCCATTTTTCATTGCCCGGTGTGCTCTGTGAAAGCGTGGCGTTGGCATTAGCACCTGACGGTTGCGACAGAATGACTGCCGAGCGGTTGAGGCCCGTTGTTTTGGTGCTGCCGCCATAGGTGTAATTAATCGGCAAAACAGCGGTAGAATCGCCGCAGGGTACCACCTGCGGGTCAATATCCGGCAGGCCGGTGATGTATTGCGTGTAAAGAATGGTGTAATCAGAAGAAGCGGTACAGCCGCCGTTGCTGGCCGTATAGCGGAACACATACGTACCGCTGCCATTCAGGTTGCTGACCGTGGTGGTATTGCTGTTGGGGGTTCCAAAAGTAGCTGTGGACGGACCGCTGATTTGCGTCCAAGCCATCGAAACCACATTGGCTGCCGGGCTGGGCGCGCTCAGAACGGTAGCCGTTCCGCCGCTGCCGCTACAAAAAGGCGCAGCCGAGTTGTTGCCGCCGGTGCCGGGAGCCGAGTTGATGTTTTGAACTACGATTTTCATCGTATCCCAGCCACTCAGACACGGCCCGGAAACTTCCCATTTCAGAATATAAGTTCCGGAAACCAGATTGTTAACCGAGGTGCTGTTGGAAGTAGGGTTGGCGATAATAGCACCCGCCGGGCCGGAAACAATGCTCCAAAGGCCGCTTTGTGGAGGCAGTCCCGGAGCCGAGCCGGTGATATTTACACTGTTGCCGTTGCAATTCAGCACCTTGCTGGAACCGGCATCCACCGGCGAAGCACCGGAAGTAACGGCTACGACAGCTGTATCCTGACGGGTACAAAAGCCGTTGGTAATCGTCCAGATAACCCTGTAAGAAGTTCCGCTGTTGCCTTTAAACGTAGCGTTCGGGTCGTTGATGTTGCTAAAAACCGCGTTGGTAGCCGGGATGGCCGTCCAGCTACCGGTTTCGCCTGCTGCAACCGCATTGGCTGCAAGTTGCACTGGGGTGCTACTGTTAGCCACACAAACCGTTTGGTCGGCTCCGGCGTCCGGCAGTGTTACGTCTTTAACAACCGTAACCTGCACATCGTTGGTTGCCCGCACCCCATCCTGGCAAAGTGCCGAAAGCCGGAACGTATAAACGCCTGCCGACAGGTTGGTTACCGCCGTGGAGGCAGCCGTGGGTGCTGTGATAACCGCGCTGGGGCCGGAAATCTTGTCCCAGCGATAGTTGTTGCCGCCAGTAAAAAGCCCGTTTTCCGTTCCCGTCAATACAAGCGGGTTCCGGATACAAATGGTTTGCGGAATGCCCGCATTCACGGTGCAATTCTGGGCAGTACTCTGGAGCGCACCTGCTGTCATGAGTAAACAGACAGCGGTCAGCGCCCAATGAAGCTTTTGTAAAAATGCCTTCATAGAGCTATATATGAAAGAAAAGAGAGCGTTTTTGAAGAAGGAACGATCGGAACCTGCAAAGAAACATAGGGAAAGTATTTTATGAAATAGCAGGTAATATTAATGCTATGGCAGCCCGGCTTTCTCTAGCTTTTACAAGGAGCGCAATTAAAAAAGAAATACTAACTGGTTACTTTGTATTTATCTCATTGAAAAAGTATCATTTACGCGCTTTTATTTCCATAAAACCAATAAAAAATTTCCCCTATCATTCCCTATCTAGATGCATTTTCTTAAGGCGAAATGAAAACACCTTTTGGCTATTTGTTAACACAGGCTACAATCTTTCCGTTATCCTCCATTTCCTTCTACCAGAAGCGGTCTCCTAAACAGGGTCTTACCATTTTTCTTTTTATCCTTGAAGAGGGTTTCACAGCTTCTTCAATCCTGATGCTGAACTGCGCTCATGCAAAGGAAGTCCTCAAAAGGCTTTTTTTAAAAAGGCATCTATACATCTTCACAATCCTTTATTTAGTAGAGACCATCAAAATCATTTCCGGAAATAAGGCCTTATTTCCGGAAATTACAATGCTTGCTTTAAGTCTGACTCTCAGGTCTTAGGATTAACGTAAATCTCGTTTTAGGATGGTTATTTTTCAACTGTTTACCATAGATGTGACTTTTTTTTGCTTTAAAAGAGCGAGAGGCTGAGGCCCTTCGACAAGCTCAGGGTGACACTTAGCATGTTATCGTTTGCTGTTTAGAAGTTAAGTGTCAGGCTGAGCTTGTCGAAGCCTTCTTAATCGAGATTGATGTTATGATTAGTACGGGCCATGAACGCCGGTTGCTTTCACCACTTTAAAGCTATATGCTCCTCCTCCATGATACACTTGTAGCAGGTAAACGCCGTCGGGCCAGGCGCTGATGTCGCCTTTGTATTGCGGGCCGGAGATGGTTCCGGAACCCAGAATTTGCAGCGATTGGTTGTACCAGTGGAAATGCAACGGTTTTTCGGGCGGGGAAGGCAGTTGCAGCGTAAAAAGGCCACTGGTAGGGTTTGGAAACAAAAGCGGTGCTTGGCTGGTTGCGCCCCAAAAGCCGTCGGGGTTTTGGGTGCTGTCGCGGGGCGGCGCTTTGCGGGGCTTGCCGCCGGTTGTGGTGCCGGTGTTTGTGGCTTCGGTTGGCGGATCGATGGGCTCGTCGGCGCTGCGGCAGTCGTAGCTGCGCTTGACGCGGTTGCCCAAGGCATCGTAGTCAAAGTAGATACCGCAAATCTTGTTGGAACCGCCCTGGGCGTAGAGCGGCGCTGCGGCGAGCAGTAAGAGGAAGGTGAAGAGGGTTTTCATGGGAAATTTCAGGTTTTGGAAGGGCTGGAATAGGAGTGGTGAATGCACGGCAGGTTTGTTGAATGAATGGATGTAGTAGAGGTGGCATCACTCACGTAGTTATCTACGCTGAGCATCCTTGCCATCTTCGGGTCGTAGAGCCGCGCGTTCATGTTAATCAGCCCAAAGGAGTCTAAGTGCTCGTGGCCGGTGTAGCCCCGCAGCCATTGGAAGGTAGCCGGTGGGGCCAGCCGGTCATCGGTAGCCCAGCTTGTAGCATTGCGCCTGCGGCCCCAGGCGTCAAAGGCCTGCCGGTGCACTACCGCGCCCGTCCCGTCGGTCAGGGCCACAATGCTACCTAGATGGTCGGTATAAGAGGACTTCATGACTTATTTGATGAAGGGATTGGTGCTGTCGGGTTTGGGGGAAAAAGATTTGAAGTGGTAGGTTTCGTTCCTTTTGTCAATAAGCCTTCCATCCAATCGCCTACTCTGGAGAAGAGTAAACGTGCTGTCATTTAAAATGACCCCTTCATAAATGCCTACTATCAGAGGCGTAGTGCCATCACTCGCTCGTGCTTCAATCCTAATACTATCGCCCTCAACTTTGTATATGCGCCACAAGCTTATATCTTTCACAGCCATTGCATGAAACGTTCCATTTTTGTAAGAATCTTCTGTTTTGAGCAAGTCAGTTGTGCTAACTGCTGCACCATACAAGATAACACCATTGCTATAAAGGAACATAATTATATAGTAGTCAGCAGGAGCATAGTAGTAATAGTAATACCCTTTTAAAAATATGGATCCTATTAAGTTAGGGGAGGGGCTAAAACTAAATTGCTCATCCGCGCCATCAACTTTGGAACATCCATTTAAGGACATCAGACTCAAGAAAGCAGCAGCTAAGATTCTTTTTACCATAGTCCACCAGTTGAGAAGTTAAGATAGAGGCTTCCCGGAATAGGCAACTTACGGAAGTGGTAAGGGCCATTCGGGTTGCTCTGCCCATTGGAGATGAGATCATGGGCTAGTTGGTTCTGAAAGGTGTTTCTAATACCCTCGCTATTCCAACCTAGTTTGAACGGTCCAAAACCAAAATACAAAGCGCCCATGCGCCGGTCATCTGGGTCGTAACCATTGCTAGGAACATAAGTCCTAATGCCATTAATGACATTGTATCCAGTTCTCGTTCTATCCGGCCCTGCATCTCCGGTTTGCATAACAACGCCCCAGCTAAAGCCCATGCTGCGCATCCGAAACGCCGCCGTGCGCCATCTATCCCCACCATCCGAATGCTTCAATAGCCCGAAGCTAAAATAGTTTTCCGCCGCATCGTTTGCGTAATCTATCCCAACCAAAAAGCTACCGGCAGACAAGGTAGTAACAGACTGTGATTCACCATTCATGCTATAGCGGGTGTTTTCAATCGTAAGGGCATTAAAATAAGATACCTGCCCGCCCTCACGCTTTTCCCAACCACTACCCATCACGTTGTTCTGCCAATAGTAAGTCTGGCCATAATTATAGCGATAACTGAAGGGCGAAGCTTTTGGAATTCCCAACGACACATCAAATCCAAGTCCTTTTTGGTCTGTTCCAGATTTTAGCGAGATATGCAAGGCAACCGGAGAAATTGTTTTTTGAATTTCATATCCTGTTTCGGTAAAAAATAGCAAAAAAGGCAAAATAAAATCCCCGCTTGGGTCGGTGTACATCACCGGGTTGTTCATCGCATAGGCGTAGCGGTTATAGCCCAGTGCCGTTCCCGGTGCGCTCACATAGTTATCCACGCTGAGCATCCGCCCCATCTTCGGGTCGTAGAGCCGCGCGTTCATGTTAATCAGCCCAAAGGAGTCTAAGTGCTCGTGGCCGGTGTAGCCGCGCAGCCACTCAAAACCGGCCGGGGGCAAGGCGCGGTCGTCGGTTTGCTGGTTGAAGGGGCTACGCCGCCGCCCCCAGGCGTCAAAGGCTTGGCGGTGCACTACCGTGCCCGTTCCGTTGGTGAGGGCCACAATGCTGCCCAGGTGGTCGGTGTAGGGGTAGTAGATGTCGGTCGTCAAAGGCTCGTAAGGCTCCGGCGACCCGCCGGGTTCACCGCCGAAGCTGCTGTTGGCTTCCATGCCGCTAAATCCTGTAGTTTGTTCTGGTTTCTGAACGTAAATCAGCGCGATGCCATCGTTACCGGGCACGTAGGTAACCTTGTATTTAAGTCCCCCCAGGCCGTTGGTAATTTTTTCCACCCCGTCGGGGAAATAGGTCTTGGTGAATTGCAGCGCGTTGTTGTTATAGAATTTCATGGCTACGCGCTCGTCATCGGTGCCGTAGCTGAAAGTCGCCTTGTTGAGGCCTTCGGTGATTTCGGTGGGCCGGTGGAAAGAAGCATATTTCACGTCTTGCCGCACAAGGGGAATGGCCCCGGCAGCGTTGTCGGTGTAGCGCATTTGATGCGGCAGGCTGCTGTAGCCGTAGCTGCCGATGTCGGATTTGGAAAGGATATTTCCGGCAGTGGCGGCGTTTGTCCCATAGATTTGGGTCTGCACGGGTGGCGTAACGGTCGGGGGTATTGGGCTGATAACACCACCCTGCGCCTTTTCCAGCCGGTCGGCGTTGTCGTAGGTAAAGTCGTCGAACCAGGTCATAATACCGTCGTGGCGGCGGGTGATCAATCCTTTTGCCCAGTTGTAGGCAAGCCGGTAGTCTTGCACGCCCGGCGTTTCGTAGCGGGTAGCTGCGCCGTATTGATAGGTGTTGGTCGTTGTCTTGCCGTTGCTGCGCCACTCCAGCTTAGGCTTGCCGAGGCCGTTTACGTCCTGTAGCCAGTAGCGCCGCTGCCCGTTCATCTCTAATATTTCGTGCAGAAGACCGCATTTGTAGGTGTTTTTCAGCTTAATTCCGGAACTGTAGCGGGTGGTTTCTACCCGGCCATAACCGTCAAAAGTGTATTCCGTGTACCCATCACTAGAGGTGATACGGTAAGCACGGCCTAAGGCATCATACTTATATTCCAGCTCATACTCCAAGGTGTTGGAAGCGTTGCGGCGGGCTTCTTTCCAAAGCTTGTTGCCGGAGCCGTTAGTAGCATTATTGTAGTAGGTGTATTGAATGCTGCCTTCCGGAAATTGCTTGTAATCGGGGCGGCCCAGGTCGTCGTAGCCCCAGTTGCTTACGTTACCGGCGGCATCGGTTTGGCGCACTACTTCGCCATAAGCGCTATACTCGTATTGGGTGGTTCCAGAGCTGCTTTCTTTGGTGGTTTTGCGCCGGTTGTAAGCGTCGTAGGTATTTTCGGAAACAAGCACCCCACCAGTAAAGGTCTTGGTTACATTGCCCCAAGAGTCATACTGGAAGGTAACCACGCCGGACGGGTCGCCGGTTTCAATCACCTTGCCGGTGGGGTCGGTAACAGAATATTTTTTGCGGTTGGAGAGGTCAGTAATGGTGGTTGTCAGGTTGCCGTTTTGATAGGCGTAGGTGAAGGTGTCGCGCCCCAGCAGAGTATTGTTTGTTCCGTCTCTTCTTTCTTCTTGCTGGATTCTGCCTAGCGGATCGTAGCTAACCACTGTTTTAACGCGGGACTCGCCAGTAAAGGCCGGTGTCTGAGTTTCTATCGGACGATTCAGCAGGTCGTAGGTGGTGATGTCGCTGCTAAAGATGCCGGTTCCGCTACTGTTTTCCCAAACGCGTGTTACCGTTTCCCGCAGCTTCCCCAACGGCGTATAATGCTGGTATTGATTAGTTGCAGAGGGGTCTTCTACCATGTGGGTATAGCAGTGGCTATTGATAGTATTTCCAACCTGCGACCATTTTAGAGAGTCATAAACCGTGTAACCCTCCGGCATCACACGGCTGGTAAGGCGGCCAAAACCATCGTAAGTATAAGCGGTGGTTATGTTTCCAAAAGCAGTTTCAGAAAGCGGTACGCCCCATCGGTTGTCAATTTTCCGGCTGCTACTTTGGCCCAGGCTATTGGTAGTAGCAGTTACATACCGGTTGGTTAGGTCATACTGATAGGTTTCAGTCCGCCCGGCACTTGTATTCATCGGACGGACGTACTTGGATGTTACATTGCCAAAGGCATCGTAGCCGTAGTTCGTTATCAGCCCTCCCGATGACCCATAAAAATCTGTAATTGCGGCTATTTTCCCGGCCTGATAAGCGTGCTTCACCGTTTTGGAGACCGACGGCATGCCGCTTCGGGTCTTGGTTTCGGTGATGATTTCCGGTTTGGCCGGAACGGGCGTTAGGGTAGCGGAAGCGGGCGCATAAGAAAGGGTGGTTACCGTAGTTTCAATACCGGCGTTGTTGGTTGTGATTTTAGTAGGATTGCCATCGCTGTTATGAACATAAGTTGTGGTAGCGGTGGTGTTGCGAAGCAGGTCCGTAAAGATTGTTCCGGTCGGCAATCTTTTATAACGCTTGCCTCCCAGCCCGGTAATAGCGAAAGTGCTTTGGTCGGTATTCAGCACCGTATAAGCATTATTGTAAAGAAAGCCGGTTTCTTTCCGAATCTGATTGGGTATTAAAAATGTAGGGTGGTAGCTTTCAACTATATTCTTAGAAATAGCCCCCGAAGGTAAATGATGGGTAAAGAAGATATTGAAGCCTACAATCCCCCGCCCGTCGCGTGCAAACTTTAAATCTTCGTAGCGGTAATAAATTTTGTTGAAAGCGGATTCATTAGATAATGTGTTGTAAGTGGAAGATACCGTAAGAAGCGGAATTTTGAGAGTGTTGAATGGATAAGCAGTATGGCCGTTAAATTTATAATGATTCGGGTCCGTAGTAGAAAGAGGTAGATAATCGATATGCTCCCGAACGTCCAGGCCGTTGCGAATGGTTTTAAGGCAGCGATCGCCGGGGGCAGAATGCTTAAACTGGTAGAGAGGGTAATAAGCGCCGGTTGAATTAACTTTGACCTGTATTAAATCTACCTTTCCATCACCTGTTACATCTCCAAAAACAGATCGGTTATTAAAACCTACTTCATATGGAAAAGTATAGCTTTCAGATTTCCATTGATTCAAACCAATACTATACCATATATCATATACGTTATTTGGAAAAGTCCATTTCCCTGTTATAATGTCAGTCTTCCCGTCTCCGTCTAGATCCACTACTTGTACTAAATCATCAGTACCATTACTATTATAATTATTAGCAGAGGTCCTAAAATTAGGGTTTAACCCAAAGGGAATGTCCTGCTTATTATTGAAATTAAAACCATCAGATATGGCTACCTCCCATTTTGTTACATTGTTCCAGACCCTTGTAAGCAAATCTGTTTTCCCGTCTCCATTAAAATCACCGAGAAAAATACTATGCCACATAGTTGGATAACCACTATCACTAATTCTAGTTGCTATCCATTCATCTGAAAGCAAGACCCTCTCAAACGAATATATATAAGCGTGACTGTTATTGTTATCACTAGAAATAAAAAAAAGTTCGTTCTTACCATCTCCATTTATATCTATTACCGACGCATAGTGAGCATTCTTTAAAATACCTCTTATAGCTTTGTTTATATTAGGGTCGCTATCAAAGAATAACTCTCTATAAGCAAAGTTGCTAAATGCAGAACTTACAAATGACTTATCATTACCTGAAGCATCGGACAGTATTGATATAAATTCACTTCTTCCATCCCCATCAAAATCGCCTACAAACATAAACGGGCGATTCTCCAGTATTCTATTAAAGCTTCGATATTGACTATTCGGTATAACTGAGTTCAGGTTTTTAATAACGGGACTACTCGAACCATTATTAAAAAAAAGCTTATAACTATATAGGACATCTGATTGGTATTCAGCCAGAGCTATATCTTCTATACCATTGCCATCAAAATCAGCCATATATTTACTCATACTCCTATTTACCGAGCTTCTAAATACATGGTTTCTGGCAGTAACGTAGACTCTGTAAGAAGAGGCATAAGAATATAGAATATTAAAACTGGAGCTAACAGGGTCAAACAACTTCACGACAAATCCTGTTGGGTAAGTTGCTGCGGGTGCTGTATTTGCCATACTTGTTTGAATTACATCACTATATCCATCACCATTAAAATCTCCACTATAAGTTTCTGTAGCACTACCAGTGCCATTTGGTTCTTCAAGCCCATAAACACTTCTTCCACTCATATTTGGTGTCTCATTCCCATACAAAAACTGCGTCGGATTCATCTCTCTACCGTCAGCTCCGCTTTCTGTTACCGATTGTAACAAGGAATGAATACCATCAAAAAAATAAGAAAGGCTATAGCTTCTTACGGGTGTTGAGTTTGATGTCCCTCTATCATAGGTGTGAATCTGACTTAAGATTCTGCTTTGTTTATACGCTGAACCAGATACATAAGAGGTATTATTCTCGCTTCGGAAATCGTAATCAAATAGAATTACAGCCCTTTGTATAAGGCTGGTAACATTGTCGCCATAATCTATTCTTTGTAAGGCGTTTTCTCTACCGTTATTCCATGTTAAATAGGAATACTGTATCATATTACCATTAATATCCGTTACTTTGGATAATTGCCAACTCAGTATATCCTCGCTATTATTGTAGATACAGGAGTTATTAGCAGTGCCACTTGTATTTAATGAATTCCCATACTCATAAATAGTTCCGTCTTTCGCCGTAACCTGAAACCAAGCGTATGGCGTGTTAGGGTTTAAAAGACGGATTTCTGCCCAACTTTCAACTTCTGTTTGGAAATAATCTGTGGGGTTACCATTAGCGTCCGGAATTGGGAAAAGGCGCTGACCATCCAATACATAATGGTCCGTATTATTCCATTGTACCGGACCAACTTTGCCGTCGTGATAATAGTTGTGGCCAGTTCTTGTAATGGCGCTTAACCCACCTATGCTCCACCCATAACCCGCAATTCCGTTCCCGCTTTGGCTGTTATAAACCAAACTTATTTTAGGGGTCATTCCAGCAACACCCGGAACCGCTTGAATAGGTATTTCATAGGTGGCGGCACCGGAAGCGTTTACACTTAAAGTACCTGCGGTGCTCCCAACCACTTTTCCTTGTGAAGCATCAATATTTTCCGGAGCAGCCAACCGAGTGGTAACATAAGTAGTAGGCGCGCCTTGCTGACCTTTCAAGGGATTGCAAAAGCATAATAAAGCAATTAATGGCAAAGAGCGAAGTACAGAAACGGTCATAAATCTCACGACTAAAAGCAAAAGGTTAAAGCGAAGATAAAGATTCCTTGCAAAAAAGCAATAATTAGCTATGGCAATTTCGCTCTTCAGACATTCGCCAAATATGCTCGCGGTTACTCTAACCCTTCATTTTTTTTCCGGAAATTCCACCAAAAACAAAAGCCTTGCAGCATCCCGCAAGGCTTTCCTTTTTTAAACCCATAAAAACCTACTTCCCAAACACCGGCGCTCGCTTCTCCAGAAACGCCCCTACCCCTTCGGCAAAATCAGCGGTGTTTCCGGCAGCCACTTGCGCTTCCTTTTCGCGCTCCAGTTGCTGCTCCAGGGTATTTCCAAACGACTCGGCAACCAGTTGCTTGGTGAGCGCCACCGATTCCAACGCACTTTTAGAAAGCGTCTGAGCCAGCTTCATCCAGCCTTCTTCAAAGCCGTCGTCTGGAAAAACACGATACACCATGCCCATTTGCTGTGCTTCGGCAGCCGTTACCTTATCGGCAGTGAGCATCAGCGCCAGCGCCCGTTGCGCGCCCACCATGCGGGGCAGGAAATACGTTCCGCCGCAATCGGGAATCAAGCCGATTTTGGAAAAAGCCTGAATGAAAGATGCGTTTTCGGATGCTACCACAATATCGCCCGCCAGGGCAAGATTGGCACCCGCGCCCGCTGCTACGCCGTTGATGGCTGTCAGTACCGGCTTAGGCATCGCCCGCATTTCTTTTACAATCAGATTGTATTGCTCGTCCAGAATCTTCGCAAAATCCACTTTCGTAGGGTCTTCGGCTTCGCCCAGATCCTGACCGGCGCAAAAGCCTTTCCCGGCACCCGTGAGCACCACGCAACGCACGGCGTTATCGTTAGCACATTGGCGCAGCAGCTCGAGCAGACGCAGGGCCATTTCGCGGGTAAAGCTGTTGTATTTTTCGGGGCGCGACAGGCGCAAAACGGCTACGCTCCCTTCTAATTGATATAAAACGGTTTGAGACATGGCCTCAAAAATAGGATTTTACGTCTTCCTTGGGCAAACCCCCTTTTTTTCTTCACCTTTGCACTCCTTTCCCCTTTATTTCCCCATTCCCCTGACCCTTCGCTTCCCCTTTTTTCTCTATGGGCCTTTTTAACTTCCTGACCCAGGAAATCGCTATAGACCTCGGCACTGCCAATACTTTAATTATTCACAACGATCAGGTGGTTGTGGATGAACCGTCCATCGTGGCCAAAGACCGGACCTCCAACAAGATTGTGGCGGTGGGCAAAAAGGCGATGATGATGCACGAAAAAACCCACGAAAACCTGAAAACCATTCGCCCGCTGCGCGATGGGGTGATTGCCGACTTCGATGCGGCGGAAGGGATGCTGCGCGAGATGATTAAACTCGTCTATCCTAAAAAGCCCCTTTTCCCACCTTCGTGGCGCATGGTGATTTGCATTCCTTCTTCTATCACAGAGGTTGAAAAGCGCGCCGTTCGCGACAGTGCGGAGCAGGCCGGCGCCAAAGAAGTGTATATGATTCACGAGCCGATGGCCGCTGCGCTGGGTATTGGCATTGATGTGGAAGAGCCGACGGGCAATATGATTATTGATATTGGTGGCGGTACGACCGGCATTTCGGTGATTGCGCTGGCCGGGATTGTGTGCGATCAAAGTATCCGCATCGCGGGCGATGAGTTTACCAATGATATTATGGAAGCGATGCGCCGCTACCATTCCCTCTTGATTGGGGAGCGCACGGCAGAGCAAATTAAAATTCACGTGGGCTCGGCGTTGAAGGAGCTGGAAACGCCGCCGGATGATATTGCCGTGAATGGCCGCGACCTGGTAACGGGCATTCCCAAGCAGATCCAGGTGAGCTATCAGGAAGTAGCTGAGGCGCTGGATAAGTCTATTTTTAAGATTGAAGAAGCGATTTTGAAGGCGCTGGAAAGCACACCGCCGGAACTGGCTGCCGATATTTATCGTCGCGGGCTGTACCTGACGGGTGGCGGGGCGCTGCTGCGCGGACTCGACAAGCGGATTTCCCAAAAAATCAAGCTGCCCGTGCAGGTAGCCGACGATCCGCTGCGCGCCGTAGTGCGGGGAACAGGCATGGCCCTGAAAAACGTAGCCCGGATGCCGTTTTTGATGAAATAAAGGAGGGATTAGCAATTGATGCGTGGCTAAAAGTCAATATCGTTTCCCCTTGAAAGCAGGCTAACGGTAGTTTTCCCCCATCCAACAAGCGAAGTACTCAAAAGAACGAGCGAAGTAACCAATCTCCAAACCTGAAGTACCCAAAAGAACAAGCGAAGTACCCAAAAGAACAAGCGAAGTACTCCATCTAAACGAGCGAAGTACCCAAAAGAACAAGCGAAGCACACAACCTAACGGGCCTATCCGTTATTCACTATTCACTATCCACTATCAGTTATCCACTAATTGAAGGTTCTGTTTCAGTTTATCCGGCGCTTTTCGCACCTGCTCTTGTTCCTGGGGCTGGAGGCGCTGTGTTTTTACCTGATTTCCCGGACGGCCACCATGCAGGGCGGCGCGATCGTGTCTTCGGCCAATAGGCTGACAGGGGCTTTGTATGAACGGCAAAGCAATGTGGCGATGTTTTTTAACCTGCCGGAGGAGAATGACAGTTTGCTGCGCGAAAATGCGCGGCTGCGCGCCCAGCTTTCGAGCCTGCTCTATGAGGCGGATACGTTGCGCGATAGCAGCGGGCAGATTACCTATACAGAGCCGGTGATTTCCGGAACGGGCGACAGCAGCCGCGTGCTGAAGTATGCTGATTATAAATACCGGACGGCGCGGGTGGTGAATAACTCGGTGTCGGAGAAAAACAATTTTATCACCATTGCCCGCGGCACCCAGGAAGGCGTGAAGGCCGGGCAGGCCGTGATTTCCGGTAGCGGCGTAGTGGGAAAGGTAGTATATGCCAAGGCCCATTTTGCCGCCGTGATCTCGGTACTTTCCGACCGGCAGCCGGTCAGCGGTATCCTGAAAGACGGCACGCTGGGCACGGTGCGCTGGCGCTATGGCTCCCCGGATGCGCTGGAGATGGAGAACATCCCCGGTGAATTGAAGGTGTATCGCGGCGACTCGGTGATGACCACGGCGTATTCGTTTGCCCCACCGGATATTTTGATTGGCCGGGTGGAGAAATTGCGGCGCAACAAGCGCAACAATACGCAGACGCTCATCCTGCGACCGGGGGTGAATTTCCGGAAATTGCGCTATGTATATGTGGTAGAGAACACCCTTTCCAGCGAGCGCAAGGCGGTGGAAGACACGGCCCGTGCCCGCATTTTAACGCCCACAACCCCCAGCCGATAGTCTGATGAACAATCATCCGCTAAAGTATCTATTTCGGTTTTGCCTCTTAGTGGCGGTGCAGGCCCTGCTGCTCAATAAGATTAACCTGCGCTGGTGGGCGGCCCCGGGTTTCATGCCGCTTTTCATTCCGTATCTGTATCCGATTTTCATCCTGGCGCTGCCGTTTTCGACGCGGGTGCCGGTGTTGCTGGGCGCGGGTTTTTTGCTGGGATTATCGGTGGATGCGTTTTCCAACACGCCGGGAATGCACGCAGCGGCCTGTGTGCTGATTGCCTACCTGCGCACCAATGTGCTGGAGGCGCTGCAACCCAAGTATCTTTCGGAGTATGGGCGGCTGGAGCCGTCGGTGAAGACAATGGGGTGGCTGCCGTTTTTCACCTATGCGGCGGTTTTGTTTTTCGCCCACCACCTGTTTTACTATCTTATTCAGTTCTGGGGCGTAGCCTCTATCGGCATTTTGCTTTTGAAAGTATTGTGTTCGCTGGTAACCTCGCTTTTGATGGTGCTGGCGTATGTATTGCTTTTTACACGGCAGTCGCCGCTGGTGGCGCGGAATAGTGAATAGTGAATAGTGAATAGTGAATAGTGAGGGAACTGTGGGAATTCACCCTTTAGGGGGCAAAGGGTTTGGAATTTCCGGAAAAATCCGGAAAATTGCGTGAGGGATAGAGGCGGCGCGAAGCAAAGCCGAAAGCCCGACCCATAGCGGTAGCGCCGTGTCCCGCCAATGGCGGGGAAGGGGCACGCCCCAAAAAAATTTATAGGCAAAAAAAAAATAAAGCCGCTCTTCCCTACAAGAGCGGCTTTTCCCCATAATTCTTAAGTATCTCCCTACAGATGCCTTAAGAAAACCCCTATCACACAAAATCTATAAAATGTTTTTAAGCTTTAGAAGGAAAAACCTTTAGCGTGTAACATCGTTTGTATAAGTAACGGTGCAAAAGGCCTTCCCCCCTATGCAAAATGCAGTTTTTTTTAAAAATGGCTTTTTCCGGGGTCTTTGTTGCTTCTTTTAAGCAAAAGAAGCGCCACCTTTGCACCATTGCTTTGTCACAAAAATGGTGACAATAAAATCAAACCTCCTGCGCAGGCCATGGCTGAAGCTCCGAATAACCCGATGATTAAGGTAACGATTGATAACATTCCGGTGGAAGTAGCACCGGGAACAACGATTTTGCAGGCGGCCCGCGCCATTGGCGGCGATGTGACGCCTCCGGCGATGTGTTACTATTCCAAGCTGGAAGGATCAGGCGGCAAGTGCCGGACATGCTTGGTGGAGGTGAGTAAAGGCTCCGAAAAAGACCCGCGCCCAATGCCCAAGCTGGTGGCCTCGTGCCGCACTGGGGTGATGGACGGCATGGAAGTGAAATCCATGACGAGCGAGAAAGTACTGGATGCCCGCAAAGGCGTTACGGAGTTTCTGCTCCTGAACCACCCGCTGGACTGCCCCGTGTGCGATCAGGCAGGCGAATGCCATCTGCAAGACCTGAGCTACGAACATGGCGGTGCCGGTACGCGTTATGAATTTCCGCGCCGCACCTTCCCCAAAGAAGACCTGGGGCCGTATATCCAGCTGAACATGAACCGGTGCATTATGTGCTACCGGTGTGTGTACACGGCGCAGCAACTCACCAACAAGCGCGAGCACGGCGTGCTGGACCGCGGCGACCACTCGGCGATTTCTACCTGTATTGGCAAGGCGCTTGACAATGAATTTATTGGCAACGTGATTGACGTGTGCCCCGTGGGTGCGCTCACCGACCGGACGTTCCGCTTTAAAAACCGCGTGTGGTTTACCAAGCCGTTGGATGCCCACCGCGACTGCCCGACGTGTTCCGGAAAAGTGCGCCTTTGGATGCGCGGCGACGAGGTGTTTCGGGTCACGGCGCGCAAAGACCAGTGGGGCGAGGTAGAGGAGTGGATTTGCAACACCTGCCGGTTTGATAAAAAAGCCGTTTCTGATTGGGTAATTGAAGGGCCAAGCCGCGTGGATCGTCACAGCGTAATTTCTCAGGGGCATTACCGAGGTGTGGCCAAGCCTTCGCAGGTTCAGGATCTGATGCCGGAGATTATGGGTCGCGATCCGAAGTTTATGCTCAATATTCACGAGGTGAGCGATGTGAACCGGCCACAGGTAGATTTGAGCCAGATTGAAGGACCGGCGCATGGCAACAACTTTTTGCCGAACTTACATACGGATGACGTGTAAGTTAGATGTTTTGTTTCAGACTAAACATTTTGGGTTTTATAAAGTCTGTGTTTTTCTTTAAAACATCTGCCATTGGTAACAAAACTACTCAAGTGCTTTATTGCCCTGCCCCTTGGCCTCCTGGGCGGGTTGATTTCCGGAACTTTGTTCGACATTTTTTTTGCCCGTACTATCACGGGTTCTTCCGGTCTTTCCGGAATAGAATGGCTGGATGTGCGGTTTGACCAGCACCTGACACAGACCATTTTTGCAGGCCTGCTTTGGACGGTGCTCACCAACCTTTTGATGGGGTATATCATTGGCCGGCTGGTTTCTTGCTGGAAAGTGGTTGCTTACATACTTGCGATTTTAGGCTCCTTGCTTTTTACTGCTGCCATTGCTTTTATGACCTATGACTGGATGGACTGGGACCTGGCTACGCTACTTGGTGGACTGGGTATCGTAGGCATTATTACCGGAATTTCAGGAGCGAGTTTTGGCACGCAGCAAATACCAGAATTGCTTCACGACAACCAGAATGGCTATAAGTTTTAGGCTGTCTTGCTCCGCCTCTTTGGCTTTACCTTTGCCGCTATTATGCTTTTAATGATCGAATGGGCCTTTGTGCTCGAAAAGCTGCTTTTGATTACCATTATCCTGCTGGGCTCGCTGGGCGTGGCGATGTATGCCACCTGGGGCGAGCGGAAGGTAGCCGCCGTGATGCAGGACCGGGTCGGGCCGAACCGTGCCGGTCCGTTTGGCTTGTTTCAGCCGTTGGCCGACGGCGTGAAACTGTTCATGAAAGAAGAAATCGTCCCGGATTCTTCGACCCGCACCTTGTTTATCCTGGGGCCCGGCCTGGCGATGCTGACGGCTACCATGACCAGCGCCATCCTGCCCTGGGGACCGGATTACGTAACCGAAGCGGGTCGCGTTATTTCTTTACAGGTAGCGGATATCAATATTGGCATTCTGTACTTGTTTGGCGTGGTGAGTCTGGGCGTTTATGGTGTGATGCTGGGTGGCTGGGCGTCTAATAATAAATTCTCGTTGCTATCTTCGGTGCGGGCCGCGTCGCAGGCCATTTCCTATGAATTGGCGATGGGCCTTTCGCTGATTGCCCTGCTGATGCTCACCGGCAGCCTGAGCCTGCGCGACATTGTGGCGCAGCAACATGGCTTTTGGCAAGATGGCTATTTTACGTGGAACTTCTTTAAGCAGCCGCTGGGCTTTGCTATCTTTTTCATCTGCGCCACAGCCGAGCTGAACCGTGCGCCATTTGACTTGGCCGAAGCCGAAAACGAGCTGAACATGGGCTACCATCAGGAGTACTCTTCCATGAAGCTGGGCTTTTATCTTTTTGCCGAGTATATCAACCTGTTTATTTCCAGCGCCTTTCTGGCTACGCTGTACTTCGGTGGCTACAACTTTCCGTTTATGGACAACGTGGCGGCAAGCGTTCCGCAATGGGTTTTCGTTGCCATTTGTGTGCTGGTGCTCCTGGCCAAAACCATTGGCTTTGTGTTGTTCTTTATGGCCATCCGCTGGACGCTGCCCCGCTTCCGCTACGACCAGTTGATGAACCTGGGTTGGAAAAAACTGATTCCGCTGGCCCTGATCAACATGCTGATTACCGGCGCGGTTATCTTGTTCTTTTTTAATAAATAAAACCTTTGGAGAAAGTCCAAAACTTTAAATTTCAAAACCAACATTCTTTTCTAGCCGACAGTCCGGCACACTTTTAAGAGGGATAGATTTCCGGAAAAATCTTCTTCCAAAGCCATTTTTTCTCAGAAAAATAAAGCCGAAGGCTCCAACTTTAATCCCCATGCTCACCTTTGATCAAATCCAACAAACGGTTGCGGCTTATTTTAAGGATAAGCCGGTGAAAAAGGTTTGGCTGTTTGGGTCGTATGCGCGGGGCGAGGCAACGGAGGAAAGCGATGTGGATTTATTGTTTACCTTCAAAGAAGGGACGCGGATGGATTATTTTACACTGGCCCGCTACGCTATAGATATGGAAGAAGCGTTGCAGAAACAGGTGGATATTGTTATGGAAAAGACACTTTTCAAACGGGTAGCGCCTTATGTCTTACAGGACCGTCAACTTTTATATAGTGCGGCATGAACCGAGACCTTTCATATATAGAAGTGGCTATAACCGCTCTTGAGGATATTCTAAGTTATTCAGCGGATGGGAACGGCTTTTTTCCTGAAGATGACTTTTTAGAAAATAAGATGCTTCGCCATGCCATTCTGGCGCACCTGATAATGGTGGGTGAGTACGTGGGCAAAGTATCTGTCCAGACCCAGGAGCGCTTTCCGTCCAACACCTGGAAGGATGCAAAACTTGCCCGAAATTTTTATGTCCACCAGTACGACGGCATTGAGTAGCCTACTGTATATCAAACGGTAGCAACAGTGCTTAAGCCTACGCTGCACTTACTGGAAAACGTACTTCAAAACCTACAAAACGACGAAAACAATGCAACTCACCAATAGATCCCAGCAAGTAAACCGCGATCCGATGACGCTCTCGGAGCGCCTGTACCTGCCCGGCATTGCCAAAGGACTCTCCATTACCCTGGGCCACGTTTTTAAGAAGACGCCTACCGTAAAATACCCGGATGAAAAGCGTCCTTTCTCGCCCGTTTTCCGGGGCCTGCACATCCTGAACCGTGACGAAGAAGGCCGCGAAAAATGCACGGCCTGCGGCCTGTGTGCGCTCAGCTGCCCTGCCGAAGCCATTACGATGGAAGCCGCCGAGCGCCTGCCGGGCGAAGAGCACCTGTACCGCGAAGAGAAATACGCCGCCAAGTATGAAATCAACATGCTGCGCTGCATTTTCTGCGGCTATTGCGAGGAAGCCTGCCCCAAAGACGCCATCTACCTGACGCAGAGCATCCCACCACCCAACTACGACCGCGAAACATTTATCTACAAAAAAGACGACCTGCTGCTGCCCGCCAAAACTGCCGCGCAGGAACGCGCTGCCGAAGGCGACCCAACGCCGCTGGCACCCTAACGCCGCGCGACGTGAGCCGGTATCACAAATGGTTCTGAAGCACATTTGTTGTCACCGGGAGCTTGTCGAAGGGCTCAGCCTGACACCCTAAGAGATTTAGGAGACCGCTTCGTGTCAAGTCCACCTGAAAAAGTACGTGGACTTG
>JAEWBT010000001.1 GCA_023391015.1 Bacteroidota bacterium | reverse complement strand
GCTCTATCCTTTAGGTTCAGGTAGTCGGGGAAACCGCTTTTTATAAAGTGCTTTTCCGGAAAAACAGCTTACCGATGCAGCACTTTTACTTGCGCTTCGCCCACCGAGGTTTGCAGCGTTACAAAGTACAGGCCCGACGGAAGATGCGCCCAATCAATCGGCGTGGTATTGGCACCGGTAGTTAGTTGCCAAGTGTTTTGGCGAACCATTTTACCTGTAACATCGGTCAGACTAACAATGGCAATTTCATTTTTAGAACTAAAGTATTCCAGGGTAGAAACGCCTTGCGCCGGGTTGGGATACAGCAGTACCGGCAGCTGCGCCGGATTTTTTACCGCTTCCGAAACACCCTGCGGCGTCAGTAATTTTTGAAGCGCACCGTAAGCATTCACCTTTCCCCAGCCCCAGGTAGAGGAACCGGTAACCGGAATCGTCCCGGTAAAATTGTCGGTAATCGCCGTTTCCTGAAGGATTTGTTTGAGACGCTGTGGACTCAAAGAGGAATCTGCCTCCAGCAGCAGGGCAGCAATGCCGGCCACCGTAGGCGACGACATAGAAGTGCCCATTAATGCGGCATAGCGATGGGTGCGTCCGTTGGGTGCGGTCCACTCGGTAACCACCAGGTCGCGGTCGGTGCCGCCAGCAATGTAACCCGTATCGTAGCTGCTGATTGGCGCAGTGAGTACCAATCCCGGTCCGGTAATGTCGGGCTTGGACCGGCCATCAGCAGACGGGCCGCGGCTGGAAAACGGTACAATCCTGCCGTTACCTACATAACTGGAATACGAAAGACCAACGCCCGAGACATTGACAAACGTGTTTTTAGACGCATAAGCACCCACAGCCAGTGCGCTGTGGCTGGTCACCATATCGCTCACCGTCATGTCGGAATTGCCAATCATGGCACCCGGCCCGCCCGTAAAACTGCCGTAATAGCCAGAGGATTTATACACAAAGCCCGCCCAGGTATTCACGGTTCCGCTGCTGCCCCGCACGGCAATTTGCAAACGGGCGTTGGTGCGGGAGTGAAGGTCCAGCAGAATGCGGGGCTTGTTGTTGAAAGCGGCTACGGCTGCCGACACATACCCGTCGAGGGTGTCGCCATTAGAGGCGCGCAACAAAACGGCCTGAGCGGCGGTGCCCAGCGAAATCCAACCCGTGCTGTCGCCTTTGGCCGAGCCATTGTAAAGCGTTAGCTGCACTTGCAGATTCTGGCCGGTTTCGCCCCAGATGTCAATCCAGCTGCGTTTGCCGATGGGCGTTGTGGGAAAAGAAAAATAGGTTTTAAAAGCCGTATCCGTACCCGCAAAATCTTTTTTAAGGTGAATCAATGCGTCGCCGTTGTTGCCGCCGGAAAGCACAAATACTTTTCCCGCGCCCGTGAGCCCGTCACAGGCCTGACTGAACAGCGATTGGCCGTCGTGTGGCCCCACCGGGCAACCCCAGCTGAGGTTTACGACCGCTGGTTTTTGCACGGACGCCGCGTAGGAATACACGTAATTCATTCCGTCAATAATATCGCTCATGCTGGTGCTCGTCCAGGCATTTTGCGCCGGCGTGATGCCCACCAGAACCAGGTCGGAGCTGTAGGCCACGCCCCGATATTTCTGGTTGGTAGAATCCCCTGCGCCCGCGCCCGAACCCGCGGCAATGCCAGCCACGTGCATCCCATGGGTAGCCTCCGGGTTATCTGTTCCGGCAGCTTTGATCAGGCTGGTATCCGTTAGTTCGCGGCCGTAGGTATAGCCGTTCGGCGGTGTTCCGGAAGTGGCTTTCTGTTCCCAAACACGACGGACGCGGTACTGGCTGTAAGCGGTATCGTAAAAGGCTGGGTGGTCGTAGTCAAAGCCCACATCCAGCACGCCCATCACCACGTTTTTTCCGGAAAAACCTTTTGGCAGGCCAATGCCTGCATGGGCGCTGTCTACCCGCGTTGTTTTCCGGGCTGAGTCCATAGAAAGGGCCAGCGGCACATCCAGCTCGATGTAGCGAACGCCGGGCAAATTCCGGGAAAGGGTTGCAAACTGAGCAGCGGGGAATTCCACCGTCCACACCTTGCCGGCCACCGTATTCACCCGGATGCCTTTTTGTTGCAACGCGCTGGGCTTCACCGTTCCGTCGGTCAGGATCATGGCCGGGAGGTAGAAATTTCCGGAAGCATCCTGCCGATAAGCGTAGCCTTCCACGGGTGTGGGCCTGCCTTCGGCCTTGCGGAGAAATATTTCGCCCTGCGGCGATAACTGCTGGGCATGTGCGCCTGCCGCAGCGGCAAGCAGTAAGAGCGTAAGGATGGGTTTCATATTCAAAGAATAGGAAAGGTAGGTATTAAACCACAAAACAAACAATACACCGGTCCGCCCCCCACAGCAGCATTGCCGGGAAAGAGCGACTCTTCCCCTCTCCTCAATAGTCTTCCTTCTGCCAGCCCCATGCCCGGTACACCGCCTCGTAGGTGTCGGGGTAGTTGGCCTGAAGCGTTAGTTGCAGGGCACGCATGACCTTCAACAAGGCTTTCTTTTGCCGGTTCTTGGTGGCCGCCAGCGTGGAGATACGGCCATCCGCCGCGCTATCCACCTCCAGCGCCTGCCGGTAAGCCGATAGCAAGTCCGTCCAAAAGGCCACGTCGTAGCGCCCGCTACCAGTTCCGTCGGCTTGCACGGCTGCCACCACCAGCGGCAAGGCCGCCAGTCGCCGTGCCCGGTCTCTGGGAATCAGGTAGCCCCGCACTTCTTTCTCAATACCATAGCGGCTGTAATGTGCAAAGGCCGCTGCCTTGCCAAACTTCTGCTGAATGGAAATCTTCAAAGCCGATGCGCCTTCGTTAATGGCTTTGTCCAGTGCCCGCAAACCGGCTTTCGTAGCGGGCCGCTGCCCACCGGCTGCGGCCCGGGCGAGCGTGTTGGTCTCAAAGGCTGCGGCATCGGCCATAAACTGCGCCGCCGTTGCCCAAACCAGCGTGATGTGTGGCTGCGTGGCCCATTTCCGGGCTACGGCCAGCGCCACGTTGGCCACATCCGCGTCCTTGTTGGGCAGGCGTGGAAGATGCAATACTTTAGGAGGCTGGCCGGTAGATTTTTTACCCCTGGCAGCATCAACAGGTGGCTGAGAAGGGGTAGCAGCAGGGCGGGGCATTGTTACAAAAAGGGTTTTGGGAAAAATAGCATAAACAAAGGGCCTCCCGGCGGTGGCCGGAAGACTCCAAAAGGCCTTTAAAGATACTGACTAATAGCTTTTCGTTTTAAAAATGACCTTAATCATCTGCAACACACGTTATTTTTAATTTGAAAATAATTCAGTCGGATACGATAAATATCATCTTAAAATTAAGAAACATGAAGTCAGTAGTGACTTTGATTATTTTAAATTTCAAATAAACATTGTCAAGACTGACTGATAGCATTTAAAAATAAAAATGATTCTAGTCATAATGCTTCCTGTATTGTCCGATGTTTTTAAAAGCGCATTTCCCTTCCAACCAACCTTTATGGAGTGTTTGGGTCATGCTTGCAATGCCCTACACGTTTCGCAGCTTACTTTTGCGCCCATGGAAGCCACTCACGCCGCCCCTTATCAAACTTTTGAAGCCACTGCCGAACAAGCCGTTAAGCTCGGCCTGCGCGAAGAAGAATACGAGCAGATTAAATCCATCCTCGGACGCACGCCCAACTTCAACGAAGTAGCGATGTACTCGGTGATGTGGAGCGAACACTGCTCCTACAAAAACTCGATTACTTGGCTCAAAACCCTGCCCCGCGACGGCGAACGCCTGCTGGTGAAAGCCGGTGAAGAAAACGCCGGACTGGTGGACATCGGCGACGGGCTGGGCTGTGTGTTTAAGATTGAAAGCCACAACCACCCCTCGGCCATCGAGCCGTTTCAGGGCGCGGCTACCGGCGTTGGCGGCATCCACCGCGATATTTTCACGATGGGCGCGCGGCCCATTGCGGCCCTCAACTCCCTGCGCTTCGGCAAGGTGGACAACCCCAAGACGCGCTGGCTGGTGAAAGGCGTTGTGAAGGGCATCAGCCACTACGGCAACTGCTTTGGCGTGCCCACGGTGGCGGGCGAAGCCTATTTTGAGAATTGCTATCAAACCAACCCCCTCGTCAACGCCATGAGCGTGGGCGTAGTGAAGGCGGGCGACACCGTGAGCGCCACAAGCTACGGAGAAGGCAACCCGGTATTTATCGTAGGCGCAGCCACCGGAAAAGACGGTATCGGCGGCGCTTCCTTCGCATCCGCCGACATTAATGAAAACAGTGCAGAACAACTGCCGGCCGTGCAGGTAGGCGACCCGTTTGAAGAAAAGAAATTGCTCGAAGCGTGCTTGGAAGTGATCCAGACGCGCGTGGTGATTGGAATGCAAGACATGGGCGCGGCGGGCATTACCTGCTCTACCTCCGAGATGAGCGCCAAAGGCGAGCACGGGATGATTATACACCTCGACCGCGTGCCCACCCGGCAGGCCGATATGAAGCCGTGGGAAATGCTGCTCAGTGAAAGCCAGGAGCGGATGCTGATTGTGGTGAAGAAAGGCGAGGAAGAAGCGATTCAGCGCATTTTCGACAAGTGGGATATCCACTGCGTGCAGATTGGCGAAGTAACCACCGAGCCGCGCCTCAAATATTACATGCACGGCACGCTGGTGGCCGATGTGCCTGCCGAAAGCCTGGTGCTGGGCGGCGGTGCGCCGGTCTATCAGCGCGAATACACTGAACCAAAATACCTGGCAGAAGTTGCGGCTTTTGATGAGTCCACTATTCCCGTTCCCGGCGACCTCAAAGCGGTAGCCTACGAACTGATTCAGCTGCCCAACATCGCCTCCAAGCGCTGGATTTGGGAACAGTACGACAGCATGGTGGGCACCGGCAACACCAATACCAACGCACCATCCGACGCAGCGGTGGTGCGCATTCATGGCGCGAATAAAGGCCTCGCGATGTCGGTGGATTGCAACGGTCGTTATGTGGAAGCCAATCCGTTTCAGGGCGCGGCGATGGCGGTAGCCGAGGCGGCGCGCAACATTTCCTGCTCGGGTGGCTTGCCGGTGGGCGTGACCAACTGCCTCAACTTCGGCAACCCGTATAACCCGGAAGTGTATTGGCAATTCGTGCACGCCATTAAAGGCATGGGCGCGGCCTGCGAAGCGTTCCACACGCCGGTAACGGGCGGCAACGTGAGCTTCTACAACCAAAGCGAAGACGGCCCGGTATTCCCCACGCCTACAATTGGCATGGTAGGCATTCTGGATGACATGGCCGACAAGATGACCCTGGGCTTCAAAGGCGCAGGCGATACCATTTACCTCTTGGGCCGCCACGCCGATGAGATGGGTTCTTCGGAATACCTGCACCACCTGTGCAACGTGCGCTACAGTCCGGCCCCGCGCTTCCATCTGGAAGAAGAAGTGCTGTTGCAGGAAACGGTGCGCCGCCTCATTGGCGAGAAACTTATTCAAAGCGCGCACGATTGCTCGGAAGGCGGCTTGTTTGCCACCCTGCTGGAAAGCGCCATGGCCGGAAATCTCGGCTTTGAGCTCGACCTTCCCGAAGGCATCCGGAAAGACGTGCTGCTGTTTGGCGAAAGCGCCGGCCGTATTGTAGTAAGTGTGAAAACCGCTTTGGTTCCGGTATTTGAAGCCGAGGTAGGCGATCAGGCGTTTGTGAAGCTGGGCTGCGTGAAGGCGACCGGTGAAATATGCGTAGAAGGAAAAAGCTGGGGCTACCTGCCGGATTGGAAAAAAGCCTATGACGAGTCGCTGGAGAAATTGCTGACGGCGTAGGAATGAACCTTCCCAAATTTTTGACAACAGGTTTGAAAACAATCCTTTTTCAAACCTGTTGTTTTTTTTATCTTATTTTGTGAAGCTCGTTCTGGAATGCAAAGCGCTTATGCAACTTCAAACCCTTATTGAGTCGGACGGGAAAACGGTTTTTATCACCTCGCAGCTGCGGACGACTCCGGTTGTTCGGGTTGCGTTTTTGGTGCTGATCCTGCTGCTCGTCGGGGCGTTTTTGTGGGCGCCGCTGTGGCTGTCGGCGTTTCAGGTCAAGAATTATCTTATTTTGTGGTTGCTGCTCCTGGGGGTTGTTGGCTATCCGGTGTGGGGGCGCGTGACGGCTCTGTTTCTAACAGAAGAAGTGCAGTTAGACACCAAAACCATTTCCTGTCAGCGGACTTATGGCTTTATCCGGGGACGAAAGAAAACCTTACCCTACGGCAGTGGCGGACTGGCCACCGGAGCCGATGTATTGGACGCAGCCGAATCGCAGTTGCGGGTGTCGTGGTTCCGGGAAGCCCCGCAAAAGCAAAAGCCTTATTTGCTTTACCAGCACTTCTTTCCCATGACCACCGGCGAATACGAAAAAATCAAAGAGTATATGCAAGAACTCTTTGAACTAGAAGATGAGGGCGACAGCTTTGAGTTGCTGTTTTCGGCAAACTAAGGCTAATTTTTTACTGCTCTACATAAGCCAGAATCGCGTCGATCTGTTCGTCCGAAAGTTGCGGGAAAGCCGGCATGGCCCCGTTCCATTTCTTTTTGACTTCTACTGCCCGTGGATCGCCCTTGGCAATGGCATTCTGACTATTCTTGATAAAGGCATAGAG
>JAEWBT010000131.1 GCA_023391015.1 Bacteroidota bacterium | reverse complement strand
CAACGCGGTGAAGCGCAAAACGGCCGGCAGCTGGCTTTTTGCTGTGATTGTCATCTTCGCGTTTTTGTTTTATGAGCGCGTACAGCTCCGCCCCGATGCGTTTTTTGAGCCGCGCTATTATTTCTATGCCCCACTTTTAATCCTCGCTTTTTGTGACCCAATTGCGGCGCTCGCAGGCAGTCGGTGGAAGGATTTTAAAGGGATTAAAGGACCGCAAAAAACGTTTGCCGGCAGCTTGGCTTTTGCACTGCTCGCTTTTGGAGTAACGTTTTTTCTGGGACAGTTTTTCCGGAATTCGGGAACGCCGCTTTCCATTTTAATAATCGGCAGCGCGGTTACGGCGGTGGTTACGGCCCTCGCCGAGCGCGTTACCGGCGACGGCTGGGATAACTTCACCGTTCCGGCAGTGGCGATGCTTTGTGTGCTGGCCGTAGAAACCTTCTTATGAAATCAGGTATGGAAATCAGGTCCTGCGCGCCCGGCGATGCGCTTTTTACGGCCGTGCTGCCCCGCATCTATGGGGCTGGCATTCCGGAAACTGTCTTGCAGTCGCCGGAAACCGATTCTTTAGCGCAGTGTTGGGTGGTTTTGGAAAATGGAACCGCCGTAGGCCGCGTTGGGTTTTATCACAATAAGGAAATTCTTTATCAAGGAGAATCTACGGCGCAGCTGGGACTTTTTGAGTGTATCAACAACCCGCAAGCAGTAGCTGTTTTGTTTGAAAAAGCCCGGGAAGAAGCCCGGAAAATCGGCGCGGCCTGGCTGCTGGGTCCGCTCAACGGCACCACCTGGAACCGCTATCGTTTTCTGACCGAGAAGGGCAGCGAACCACTTTTTTTAGGCGAACCGACGCACCCGGATTATTATCCCCAACTGTGGAATACATGCGGATTCGTTCCGGTAGGGGCTTATTTGTCCAACCTTGCCCCGCTGGATCCGGCTACGGAGAAAGACACTGATTTTTGGTGCAGAAACAATTTGCGGGTAGAAACGGTGCTTCCACAAAATCTGGCGCAGGTGCTCACCGATGTCTATCCCATGTGCACGGCCGCTTTTGAAGCCGCGCCTTTTTACAGCAGCATTTCCAGAGAACAATTTATTCAAAAACTTTCCGCCGTCAAGCCGTTGCTCCAAGCGGGCTGCACCAAAGTGGTGTACGATGCTGCCGGAAACGCCGTTGCTTTTGCGCTTTGCTACCCCGACCCGCTGTCTTCCGGCCAAACGATTTTGAAAACGGCAGCCCGGAAAAATCCCGCGCCGGTTTCCGGAATTATAAATGCTTTGTACCGCGAAATTGCCGTTCCAAGCCTTCAGCTCGGCCGTAACCAGTTGATTCATGCTTTTATTCATGAAGCCAATAGCAGTGCCACGCGTTCCGGTCATTTCGGCGGCGAAACGATGCGCCGGTACACGCTGTTTGGAAAAGAATTGTAAATGGAATCCATTCAGGCCAATATCCTTTCTGCTTTTTTGCAAGCCGCCGAAGCCCAACCGGAAACCGTGGCTTTAATCCATGACAACCGGCAGCTTACCTACCGGCAACTGCTGGCAGAAGTACGGGAAACGGCAGCTTATTTCCGGAAAAAAGGACTTCAAAAAGAGGATAAAGTGCTGGTGTTTGTGCCCATGTCGCTGGCCTTATACCGGACGGTTTTGGCCCTGCTGTACCTCGGTGCGTGCCCCGTGTTTCTGGACGGCTGGGTGGGCATCAAACGATTGCGGGAATGCCTCCAAACGGTTCCCTGTAAAGGTATTATCGCGCCGCCTGCGTTTCTATTTCTGTCCTGGTTCATAAAAGATTTGCGACAATTGCCTGTACGACTTTCTACCCGTGTAAGTGCTGTTGAAAACATAAATAATCTGCCACCCGCAGCCGTTTTTCCCCCAAATACAGCGCTGGTGACCTTCACTACCGGCAGCACCGGCACGCCTAAGGCTGCCGACCGCACCCACGCCTTTCTGGCCGCGCAACTTAGGGCGCTTTCGCCGCTGCTCCAAACGGTTCCAAGTCCGTGTCTGACGACGCTTCCGATTGTGGTGCTGCTCCACCTGGCCGCCGGACGTACGACGCTGTTGCCAACGAAGCGCTTTAAAATCACGAAAACGGAAAGCTATCCGGCTTTGCTGGAAGATGTTTTCCGGAAAGGTGTGCGGGCGATTATCGGTTCGCCGTCGGTATTGAAAGGGATGGTGACGGCTGCGAATGGCAATTTTTCTTTCTTACAATCAGTAGCGGAAATTCTGACGGGCGGCGGGCCGGTGTATCCGGCGCTGGCAGCGGCGATGAAACAGGCATTTCCCCATGCTAAAATCAATGCGGTATATGGCAGTACCGAAGCCGAACCTATCAGTCATATTGATGCGGGAACACTGGCCCATTTCTCGCCCGAAGCGGTTTTGGAAGGCGGCCTGCCGGTGGGGATTCCGGACACTTCCGCTCAAGTGCGGATTGTAAAAATGGACATAGAAAGCAGTCAAATCCAATCCGCCGAAGCCTTGGACGCGGCCACTCTTCCGGAAAACAGCGTGGGGGAGATTCTGGTTTCCGGGGCTCATGTGCTGCAACATTATATCCACAACCCGGAGGCCGAAGCGGAGGTTAAAATCTGGATTGGCGAAACCGTTTGGCACCGCACCGGCGATTGTGGGCGGCTGGACATGAATGGAAGCCTTTATTTTATGGGTCGCTGCAAAGACGTTTTTTGGTGGCATGGAAAGCAATATTTTCCGGATTTAATCAACTATTACCTGTCGCGGCAGTTGCAGGATGTTGCAGTAGCGGTGCTTTTTTACAACAACCGCCCGCTGGTACTTTTTGAAAATGCCGTTCCGGTGCCGCCCGAAGTATTGACCCAACTATTGGCTTTCTGCCAACTTTCCGAAGCCGCGATTGCCGTGGTTCCGGAAATTCCGAGAGATCCACGCCACCATACTAAGATTGACTACGCCGCACTTCACAACAGGGTCAGGTACGACGCTTTGACATGGATGTGAGAAAAAAACAAGCTTTCCAACTACCCTTTTCAAAGTGATCAAACACACAATAAATATCTGACGGCAATGGTTTGGTAATATTAATTTTACATAATAAATATTATAGTATAAATTTAATACATAGACAGAATTGTTCTACAAGACTTTTCTAGCTATATTTCAAGTTCACACCTGTAGCACCAAAGCCATAACGCGGGTGCCAATCGTGGGTAATCCGTTGCACAGGCGGAAAGGTTTGTGCAATCTCGGCCACCGCCCGCCGCAGCAAGCCACTGCCTACCCCATGCACCACCAACACCTGACGTGCCCGGTGCGCAATCGCTTCCTGCAGAAATTGATTCAATGCATCCAGCTGAATCCGGAAAATATCTGCCGGCAGGTAATCTTCGGCATCCGGCAGCAGGGCATTGGCGTGGAGGTCGATGGTTTCGGAAAAAGGTTTTAAGACCGGAAACTGATCAGTTGTTGGACCGGCTTTGAGCTGCGGCAATGGCAGCAGACCGCTTTCAACAAACTGATCGACCAGCAGTTCTGAAAACGCCGGCAGGCCGCTTTCTTCCAGATCGCTGATCCGCTTGATGAGCTGCCGCGCCCGTAGGCTCACCACACCCTGCTGCTGTGGTCCCAGTTGCCCTTCGCAGGTGGGTTGCAACACCCAGCCAAAGCGCGGCTGCGCCGCCATGAGCTCCCACGGAATGGCGTGCAGATACAGATTGGAATATTCCGGCAAAGTGCCTTTCAGCGCAAAAACAGACCGGCGCGTGGCCGTTCGCAAATCATACTCGAAGCGCACCCTATCCGGAAGCTCGTTCACCAGGTGCACTTTCACTTCTGCAATTTCATCGGCACCGCCTTCTATCCGGTACACGGGCAGAAACGACAGATAGCACCCCTGCGGCAAACGGGGCGCTTTCTTTTTTTCAGGTGCGGGCAGGGGCAGCTCTACTTCTTTGCGCAGGATGCCGGATTTCCGGAAACGACGCAGATACGGATGCTCCATCTGATCGGCAAATACCGGAAAGCGTACGCCTTCCACGTCCACCTCATAGATCGTAGGAGAAATAAAGCCGGTCAAAATGCCTTCTTCATCGGTTTGTCGCAGCCATACGGCATCGCCCACAGTGAATTTCATAGCGCCTTTCCCAAAAACACTAAAGCGGCGGAAGTGTTTGACGGATAAATTTCTTTAAAAGATCTAATGCCCGTGCGCGGTGGCTGTGGGTTGCCTTAAAGGATGGCGGCAGTGCGGCCAGCGTTTGTGTTTCGCCTTCCGGAATAAAAAGCGGATCGTAGCCAAAGCCACCCACTCCGGCGATACTATCTGCGATGGTTCCCGGCATCCGGCCTTCAAAAAACAGGGTTTCGGCCCCTATTCCTGCTAGGGCAATCACGCAGGTAAAATAAGCAGACCGCTCTGTGCTGCCGGTCATTTCTGCCAGCAATTTTTCGTTGTTACGGCGGTCATCGGTAGGTGTTCCGCTATAACGGGCACTGAAAACGCCGGGCGCGCCTCCCAGCGCATCCACACACAAACCACTGTCATCCGCCAGTGTGGGCAAGCCGCAAAACCGATAAATGGTTTCGGCTTTGTGAGCCGCATTTTTCCGGAACGTGTCGAAGGGTTCCGGAATTTCTGCCGTAAAACCAGCGTCCTGAAGCGAGAGCAGGTCAATGCCCGGCAGCAGCGCGCGGATTTCAGCAATCTTTTTTGCGTTGTTGGAAGCGAGCACCAGTTGCATTCTGAAAGAATTTTTTAGGGAGGTCGAAAGTAGCTCAAAAGCAGCCCGATTTCCGGAAATCAGGCACTGAAAAGCACATTAAAAAGCCTTTGGAGGATTTCCAAAGGCTTTTTGGTAAAAACTTAAAAGAGATTTTATGCGGCCATGGCATCGGCTTGCAGGGTGCCATTGGTAATTTGCAGCTTGCGGGCTGTAAACAAGGCTTTCAGTGCCGCGTTCTTTTCAATGGTTTCGATGTTTACATAGTAAAGATCCGCTAGTTGGCTGACCGTAAACGCTTTCCCGAGAACCTCTTCCAGCGCTTCCGCAGAGCTGTATTTGGTTTTCATCGGGTCGGTCGCTTCGGCATCGGGAGCCAGCATTTTTACTTTCTCGGCGCTTTTCGCCGTTGCTTTCTTAGGCTTTTCTGCTTCGGCAGCCACCTGCGTGGGCTTGGGTGCTTCTGCTTTGGGCGCAGCGGCTACCGGTGCCGGCATTTTGGCTTCGATGGCCGGAATCGTTTCGGTTTCAGTTTCGTCGAGGATACCCAGTCCCAGGAGATCCAATGTGGCGCGGCGTTTGGCCTTGGTTTCGGCCTTCATCATCGCGTTGCAAAGGTTGTCGCCCCGCAGGTTTTCGATAGGAACGGCACCGATAGATTCGGTGTGGCGACCATCGGGCGTAGACGCCTGAGACGTCACCACATAGCAGCCGTTTACAATCTCGCGGGCGCGGATTTCGTGGCTCACGCTGTGTAGTTTGTTCAGTTGTTGCGTACCGCTGCGGTCGCAATACAGGATTTCCTTTCCGTTGAGGCGCAGCAATTTAAAAGGCTGGCTCAGCGGGTCCAATCCCAGTCGCTCGCAGAAATTGCGGTAATAAGATACCTTTTGATCGGCGCTGAGTTTGGAAAGGTCTCCGTTGGTGATAATGCTCGTCAGGATGGCATCGTTGCTCGTCTGATCAGTCGTTGGCTTTTCTGTTGGTTTCATTGTTCTTTGTTTTAAAATCAGAGGTACATAATAAGAACAATTCACAGCTTTAGAGGTTGCGAAACAGCCGCTTTATTTTGTTAAAATAAATCAAAATAATATTGGACTAAAGGTTGTTCTAGAAGGGCTTAGAAGAGGCGTTTCCGGAAATTTCCGGAATTTAAATACCGAATCCTACCCCACCAACTTCTCAAACAACGTGTCCACCACATCTTCCATTCCCGGCGTAAAGCCTGCGTGGACTTTCCCAACCTGAATGATGGTGCTGCGCGTGGCCGTCAGCCACCGGAACCGCTCCGGAACATCCAGCCGCGCAATCGGGCTTTTGCAACTGCGGTCGCCGTGGGCGATCCGGACAAAAGCATCCAGATTTTTACCAATCAAGGCCACGTCGGCAGCCGGGTCCAGCGCCTTGATTTTGGCCTCGTTCACCTCGTAGCGACAGCGGATGAACTTCTGTTTTTTGCAAAACACAACTACCCCGGCGTTGATGAATTCTTCCCGCTCTACCCGCGGCACCACCCGCAGCACGCCGTACTCATACAAGTGACAATCGGGCATGGTCGGCAGCGTTTAAAAAGGTAGAAGAATGAGCCACGCGCTCGGTGAGAAAGCGCTTGTAAAACGCCCGGATCTGGGCCGGCGTTTCGGTAGCTTCCGGCCAGCGGAGCCAATCGTCGGGCAGCGCGTTGGTGAGCCGGGTGATAGTTTCTTCAGTAAAAACGTTCTTGAAAAATGCGTCCGCCTCGGCCAGTTGCGTGGCGTAGGGCAAGAGCACGTGGTCTTTAATCTGGGCAAACGGCTTGGTTATATAGGCCTCGCGGCCGTCCCAGTTGTGGTGAAAAAAGAACGCCGCGCCGTGATCAATCAACCACAATTCGCTTCGCCAAAACAGCATATTCGGGTTGCGGGCCGTGCGGTCCACGTTGAAAATCAGGGCATCCAACCACACGATTTTGGACGCCAGCAACGCGTCCGGTTGCTCCACGGCAATGTCGTAGGTCACCGCGCCGGAAAGGTAGTGGAGCCCCAGATTCAGGCCGGTGGACGCGCGTAAAAGATCCTGGATTTCCTCGTCCGGCTCGGTGCGGCCAAAGGCTTCATCCAGTTCTGCAAAAACCAGTTCCGGAATTTTAAGGCTTCCCGCGCGGGCCAGTTCGCCGCCCAGCAGCTCGGCCACCAGCGCCTTGACACCCTGCCCCGCCCCACGAAATTTCAGGACGTAGAGAAAGCCGTCGTCGGCCTCGGCCAGGGCAGGCAGCGAGCCGCCTTCGCGCAGGGGCGTTACGTAGCGCTGTACCTGCACGGTACGCAGCAGGTGGGAATGGGTTGGGTTCAAAGCAGGACAAAGGTAACGGGCGGCGTGAACCCACTATTTTCCCGTCTCGTACTTTGCTTTCACGCTTTCCAGGTGCGCGATGAATTTGGCGATATTGGGGTCGTAACCATAGCCTTTATCAGTGAGATTGTTGCCGTCGCCATCCACAAAAAAGTAGAACGGTTGCGAATTGGCCCCGAACTTTTCGGCCTGAATGGCCTCGTTATAGTCGCCTACTGTTACAATATCAGCGCCCAGAATTTGGGAGTATCGCTGTTGGTCTTTGGGCACCTCTTTTTTGTCGTAATCACAATAAAGCGAGGCAATTACAAAGTCTTCTTTCAGCATTTTCATCACCGCCGGGTCACTCCACACCTGGCTTTCCATTTTCCGGCAATTCACGCAGTTAATACCCGTAAAATCCAGCATCACCGGCTTGCCCAGCGCCTTGCCTGCCGCTAAGGCTTCGTCGTAATCATAAAAGGTTTTGAGGCCGAATTTGGTTACCACTTCCGGCTCGTAAATCTTCATTTCCTCCACGTATTTTACGGGTTGGATGCCACCAAGCGCCGTGCTGCCGTGGCTGTTTCCGAAACCGCTGCCCTCCCCGCCCGTTACAAAATCCTGCGTACGCATCGGCGGCAAAAACTGGCTGAGTCCTTTGAGGGGCGCGCCCCACAAACCGGGCACCATGTACACCGCGAAAGAAAAGGATGCAATTGCTAAAAACAGTTTCGGAATGGAAACAAACTCCTGACCGTACACGTTTTTCGCCGGCGCGTCGTCGTGGGAAAGTTTGAGTTTGCCGAGCAGGTAAATGCCCAGCAGGACGCTTAGTACAATCCAGATGCTGATAAACACCTCGCGGTCCAAAAGACGCCAGCCGCGGGCGAGGTCGGCGTTGGACAGGAATTTTAAGGCCAGCATCAGTTCAATAAAGCCCAGAAAAACTTTGACCTGATTGAGCCAGCCGCCGCCCGCCGCCAGTTTGTTGAGCGCGCTGGGGAAGATGGCAAACAGGGCAAACGGCAAAGCGAGACCGAGTGAAAAGGCAAACATGCCGAGCGACGGCCCCAGAATGCCCCCGCTTCCGGCCAGTACCAGCAGCGGCCCGATAATCGGCCCGGTACACGAAAACGACACAATCACCAAAGTGAGTGCCATGAAGAAAATACCGCCGAAAGAAGAGGTATTGGCTTTAGAATCGGTTTTGTTGGTCCAGCTGGAGGGCAATGTGATTTCAAACGCGCCCAGAAACGAGATACCGAAAATCACGAAAACGGCAAAGAAAAACAGGTTGGCTATCCAGTTGGTGGACAGGTTGTTGAGCGCATTCGCCCCAAACAACACCGAAATCAGAATCCCCAGCAGCGTAAAAATCAGGATGATAGAGCCGGAATATAGGAGCGCGTTTTTAATGCCTTCCTGCCGCGTCTTGCTGCGCTTGGTGAAAAAACTCACCGTAATCGGAATCATGGAATAGACGCAGGGCGTGGTGACGGCCAGCAGTCCACCACCAAAAGCCGCAAGGAACAACCAAAGCAAACCTTTCCCGCCTTCTTCATCGTTATCCGTAGTGCCACCAACGCCTGCCACTGCCGTATTTTTTCCGGAAACAGCCGCGTTATTTCCGGAAATTTCCGTACCGATATCCACTGCCGTACCAATAGCAGCGGTATCATTTCCGGAACCGGCGACCTGCGGGGTATCGGTGGTTACCGGAGGTACAACCGCCGCTACGGTGTCAGCTTTTTTTTTTGTGGTATCGCCTCCTTTTCCGGAAACTTCCAGCGTAAATTTCTTGGTTTTCGGAGGCAGACACATTTGGTCGTCGCACACCTGATAGGTATATTTTCCGGTCAGCGTCATCGGGCCGGTGGCCTCAATACTTTGGGTGTAGGTAACCGCACCTTCAAAATACGTTACGATGCCATCCACGCCATCCATCGGGCCGGTGTGTTTTTTACCGGCTTCCTTCGGGCCGCCGACCAGTTTCAGTCCGGGCTTTTTATCAAACTCAAACGACGGTGGAATCTGCATGCCGTCGCCGCCCGGATTCAGGCTCCAGATGTGCCATTTCTCTTTTAGTTTAAGCTTAAAAATCACATCATATTTTCCCGCGCCTTTTTCTTTCAGCTCATAGGTCCAGGTGGTAGGGTCGGAGATAATCTGACTAAAACCCGGCACCGCCGCGAACAGACAGAAGAATACAATGGAGAATATTTTGCGCATAGATTAAGATTCGGGAGAAAAAAAGCAGAAGGCCCAACTAGTGGCAAGTTGGGCCATAAAGCAGAAACAGTACTGTTAATTCCACAAGCCAAGGGCGCTCAAGATAAGGCGGCCATCGGTGTTGCCGAGGGCTTCGCTTGTGGCGCGTTCCGGGTGGGGCATCATCCCGAAAACGTTGCGGTCTGCGTTGCAGATACCGGCAATATTTCCGGTTGCGCCGTTCGGGTTGGAATCCAGGTGCACCTCGCCGGCTTCGTTGCAGTAGCGGAATAAGATCTGGTTGTTTTCTTCCAGAGCACGCATGGTTTCGGCATCGGCGTGGTAGCGACCTTCGCCATGGGCCACCGGAATCTTCAGGATGCGCTCGCCTACTTTCATCCCGATAATGCTTTCTTTTTCCGCACTTTTCAAATACACATTTTTGCAGGCAAACTTCTGGTGGTCGTTTTGCAGCAATACGCCCGGCAACAGGCCGCTTTCACACAAAATCTGAAACCCGTTGCACACACCCAGCACTTTTCCACCTTCATTGGCAAAGCGCACCACCGCTTCCATCATTGGCGAGAAACGCGCCAGCGCCCCGCAGCGCAGGTAGTCGCCGTAGGAGAAACCGCCCGGCAGCACAATACAATCGCGCTCGGGATTAAAGGCAGAGAGGTCTTTGTCTTTGTGCCAAAGCATTTGCACATCGGCTTCTAAATCATCCTGCAGGGCGTGCATCATGTCGCGATCGCAGTTAGAGCCGGGGAAGACAACGATTCCGAATTTCAAAACAGAAAAAGAGATTAAAGGGGGAATTTTAAAGAAAGAATTTACCAACGAAAGGCAGCGCGAGAGCCGCCCAGAATGCAAAAATAGCAAACCGGCGGGGCTTCTCCGTTTCCAGCGCCGCAGACACAGCCCATGCAAAGAAAGGCGCAATAGCCAGCCAGCTTTGGCCGGCGGCCAAAGACGTCAGCGCGGCTATAGCCACCGAGACCACCAAGCCACTCACCAAAACGCCCCAACTGCGCCGCACATAGATGGCACTTCGGTTCATTTGCTGATTCAGCTGAAACAAGCTTGCGATTAGAAGCAGTCCGGCAATGGCGTAAATAACGATAAAAACCGGCATTTTTCCAGTCACCCACGGTGGATTTTGCAGGTGCAGAAAAGGCCATTGGCGCAGCATCGGCAACGTATCGGTGAGGTACATCAGCCCCGCTACAAAATAAACCGGCGTCAGCAACCCCAGCAGTGCCGAGAAATACTCGCCGATGTGGAACGGCCGCAGGAGTAGCAATGCCACCAGCAGAATAATTCCGGAAAAAAGATAGGAAAACTGCACAAAAGCCGCCGCGCCAATCAAAAAACCAGCATTGAAAATCTGCCGTCGCGGTTGGGTGGGCTTGCCAAATTGCAGCATCGCATCCAGGGCACCCAGCAGAAAGAAATTGCCCAGCAGGGGTGGGGAAATGGTTCTAAATTCCGGAAATAAAGCCGCAAAAACCAGAAAAGCAAAAGCGGGTGTGAAGGTGGGTTTGGCCAGGAGCCGGTGGCGCATCGCCAGGCTGTTGACATACAGCGCCTGCAGGAAAATCAACGCCAGATACAAGACCTGCCAGCCCAGAAAGCTATCTCCTAAAACGCTTTTTGCCCCGCGAATAAACAGGTAGTACACCGGCAACGAGACCGGCGGCAACGAGACCGGCACCACTGCCCCACCCGAGCTGGTGATCACCGCCAGAATCAGCAATGACAAAACCGCGTAAGGCGTGTTATTTCGGACCAGGTGCAGCACGCTTAAAGACAGAAAAGGGCGGGTATTTGAGTTTGAACGCGGATAAAGCGGATGACTACGGATTTACACGGATTTTTCCGGAAAACGGTCGTTTTCTGCTGTGAAAATCAGTGTGAATCGGTGAGAAAAAGCTTCGCAAAGGTGCTATTAAAACGAAACCTTCGCAAAGCAAATCTTTTTGCGGTTGAGGCATGGCACAATCACCTCGCGGGCGCTCACCTGCCTGGCCATTCGCGGCAACCAGTCGGGCGCCATCTCGCCATCTACATCAAAGCTGCGGGATTGTTGCTGGCCGGCTTCTTCTATCTGCACAAACGTGATACTGCTGCGCTGCCGGTTAAAATTATTGTAGAGAAAGCCCAGATTGGCCCCGGTATTGATGAACGCAAACGACGAAAACAGCCCGCCGTCTTCCTGCGAATACTGCTCTTTGCGGATAAAAGACGGCCACTGCATCTGCCCCGAGCCATCTACCGAGAGGGCCAGAATGTCGTTGTAGAAATACTCGCGCACCTGCGGCCCGCCCATAAACGGCCCATACATGCTGTAGTAGCCCCAGCCCGGCGAGTAGCTGCTACGCGTGTTTACGTAGCTTTCCTCTGAAATCGCTACAAAACCGCCGTCATTCCGGATAACCAATTGCCGCAAATGCTGATTGGCAAAGGCATGGCGCAGGCTGCGCTCGCCGGTCATGGCCCGTAACCGGTCGTCAAAAGGCACCTGCACCTGCCGCAGCGGACTTAGATTTTGCCCATCAAAACCCGCGTAAAGCAGGCCGTCGGGGTTGCCGTTTTTGCTGTTGGAGTAAAAAGCTGCCACATAGATATTGCCGTCGCCGGGCGCAGTACGGATAAACGGTTCTTCCACAAACGCATCTACAACCGGAACATTTACTACTGAGTAACCTTTGGCCGAATCGGCGAAGCGCATTAAAAAGAGCTTTTCATACACATCGCGCCGGCCAGTGGCCTGCCGGACGGGAATCACCAGGCCACGGCTGTTGGTCAGCACCGGACGCACGGCCAGCAGGTTGCCATCGCGCTTGATTTTGTTGTTGATGCGACGAAGGCCGCCTAAATCATTTCCAAAAAGAACGGCTTTCACCTCCAGCTCCCGCGAGTCGTCGATAATCGAATATACCGCCAGGCTACGCTTATCGTCAGATGAAACAAAGTTGTAATATTCATTACCCACACCCAGGAAACCCGTGCGTTTCTGATCCAGCTTTTGCGGGCGGCGCAACAGACGGCCTTCGTTGTCCAGCACCGCGCCATACACAAACAAATCGCGGCCTTGCAGGTATTGATACAGCAGCGTGATGGAATCGCCGGCGACAGAAAAATGGGTATCATAAAGCTTTTGGGGTAGAAAATCCAAAATCACCGTGGCCATCAGCTGCATGGAATCGTTCCAGGCATCCATAAAATAGCCGTCGGCGTCGCCGCGAAAGGTATAAATGCGGCCACCCGTTTTCCCCACAACAGAAATGTTGCCGTCTTTGACCGAAAAATCGCTGTAGGAAGAATACAGTACCTGTTGCCCTCTGGCCTCTGAAACGGCTATCATGCACAGCACGCCCAGCAGCCAATTCCGGAAAATCTTGTTCATAGCAGCTGCAAATTTAAGGCGCTTGCGGGGCGGGCTTTAACTGCGGCAAATCGCCGGCCTCGGTCAGGAAGCGATTCCCGCCTTTTGGTTGGGGCAGATAACACGTTTCGCGCTGCCCAAACCAGCGGTAGCGCTTGCGGGCAAAAAGGTTGTAAAGCGCGTTGCGCACGCCACGCGGCAGAATCCAAAGCGGCGTCAGCAGATACCACGGCCCGCCGATAATGGCAGCAATGCGCAACACTGCGTCGGTACGCACGAACACTTTCGCGTTGTGAACCAGCACAATGCTATCGGGCACCGCACCGTATTTGGCTTTGAGTTTCCCCTGAATGGTAGCGCCAAAAGGTGATTGCAACGGCGAAAACCGGAACCGCTTTTTGCGGTCGTGGCGCAAAATGCTGCGGACAATGCGCGCGCAGAAGTTGCAGTAGCCGTCGTAGAGGATAATGGGCTGTTTCACAGCGCCAGACGCTTCAAAAACCAAGCCGGGAAACAGAGGTCATATTTCCGGAAATACAGCTTACTTCCGCCGCAGAGAATCGGCCAGCGGACGCACTTCGATGCTCAACCGCCGGTCCAGGTCTTCGTCAAACTGTTCCTGCAATAATTCCGTATTTTCTTTCACCACCGAATCCACGCGGCGGTGCAGCTCAGCGTCGGTAAAATTCTTTTTTTCTTTCCGGCAGGCACTCGCACTCATTATTATTATCCCTGCTACCAAAAGCTTTTTCATCATTCCTGTTGCGCAAAAAATTTCCGGCCACAAATTTAAGCGTCCCGAAAAGGTTACTTTTAAAATAAACCGTTATAAATTAGAGGTGTCTTACTTCCACTTGTGAAAAACCGATTTTTCAGCTTTCTTTTTGCCGCTGCTTTCTTGCTGCCAATCGTCCTTTTTGCCCAGGACGGAAGCGGCGCAAAAGGCCCTGTTCTGGTGGGCGCGGTGGTGGAAGGCACCGACACCATCCCGATGGTGTATATCAACGAAGTGGAAGTATGGGCCAAGCTGCCGCGCCAACTGGCCCGCAAGCGCATGGAATGGAACCGCACCAAACAACGCGTTTACAAAGTATATCCCTACGCCGTAACGGCGGGCGAGCTTTTGAAAGGTGTGGATGAGAAGCTGGCGCAAATCGGCGACGACAAAAAAGCCCGGAAGGCGTTTATCAAAGACCTGGAAGCGCGGCTGAACAAGCGTTTTAAAGGCGAGTTGAGTGATTTCACTATTAGCGAAGGCCAGATTCTGGTCAAGCTGATTGCCCGCCAAACCGGTCGGCCCTGTTTTCACATCATCAAGGAATTGAAAGGTGGTTTCAGCGCCGTGGTTTTCCAATCAATCGGCTTGCTTTTCAATAACAATCTGAAAAAAGAATACGACCCCACCGGCCGCGACAGCGAAATTGAAAGCATCGTGCAGGAGCTGGAAGCCGGTAATTATTATCGCTACCAGTCGCAGCAAAGCGCGGCCGCCACGGCGGCAACCCTGCCGGGAACGTAGCTTTGTGGCTCTTTATGAAGCTGCACATTCTGGCCATCCTTACCCACCCCGACGACGCCGAGCTGGGCTGCGGCGGCACCCTGATCAAACATGCCCGGATGGGCCAAAAGGTAGGTATTCTGGACCTCACGCGCGGCGAACTAGGCACGCGCGGCACGCCGGAAACGCGGCTGGCCGAAGCCGAAGCGGCAGCGAAAATCATGGGGTTGGCGGTGCGCGAAAATGCCGGTATCCGCGATGGTTTTTTTACGAATGATGAAACGCATCAACGCCTTGTGGCCACGTATCTGCGCCGCTGGCAGCCCGATATTGTGATTACCAACGCGCCTGAAGACCGTCACCCTGATCATGGCCGTGGTGCCGCGCTGGTGAGCGACGCGTGCTTTCTTTCCGGACTTTCCAAGGTAGAAACGGTTTGGGAAGGCACCCCCCAAACCGCCTGGCGGCCCAAGCGTGTTTTCAACCTTATTCAGGACCGGCAGTTGGAGCCCACTTTTATCGTGGATATTTCCGATGAGGAAGAAACGAAAATGGAAGCCATTAAGGCGTATCAATCGCAGTTTCACGATCCCAAATCGGGTGAGCCGCAGACGTATATTGCCACCGCTTCGTTTCTGGAAGACATCCGCAGCCGCGACCGCTTGTGGGGCAAGCGCATCGGGGCACGGGCAGGCGAAGGATTTATTTCTAAAAACATTCCCGGTATTGCCTCGCTGGATAGCTTGCTGTTGCCGGAAATCGCTTAAAAAAACAGTCTTTAAAAGCTCTTTTCTCCGGAAAAGCAAAGTCATTTTCCGGAAAAGCAATGCCTGCAACCGGCTCTTTTTCTCTTCTCTTACCGCCTTACTTTCGCAGCCATGATTGTGCACCTGATTAATGGTCTGGCGGCTGCAGAGCAGTTGCAACAGGCGCAGGGACTGGAAGCAGCTCTTTCGGGTCTGGTGCTGGCGCTCCCCGACCGGCTGCACCACGGTCCGCTTTTCCGGGAAATTGGCCAGAGTTTTGCACAGGTGCGACGGGACTACTGGCAGCAAGTTCGCCCGCTTGCTGACGGGGTTATTCCGGAAGAAAGTCTTCAGGAAGAAGCCCTCCTGGAAGCGGTTAATACGTTGCAGAAATACCCGCAGGCACAGCTTTGGATTTGGATGGCTCCCAATGCAGCGGATGTAGTTGCCTACTACCACAGCTTGCGGTATCTGGCCAAGCATGTGGGTCGGGTTTCAGTTATCAACACCACCGGACTTCCCTTCTTGGATGAAGCGGGAAAAGTGTTTTTCCCAACCGCCTTTGATTTCGTTCCGCCAAAAGAATTTGTAAAAGCCCGCCGCCTGGCCCGGCTTCTGACACCTGCGGAATGGGAACTAGACGGCGAAATCTGGAGCCAGATTTCCGGAAAATCATCGTTTTACCGCTTTCTGCAAAAAGGCAAAACCATCACCACCGAAGAAGAAACCTATTTTGACCGCGACATCTTGCAGGCCTTGCGGGCAGGACCGGTAAAAGCAGCGCGACTGGCGCATCAACTGGTGGCAAAGCAAGCCTTACCAACCGACGAAGCGGCGCTATTGTACCGCATTCAGAGGCTGGCAGCAGCAGGGCATCTTCTTTTAAACGGAGGTGTTCTCAAAAGCCCGCGCGAATGGGAGTTAAGCCTTCCGGCACCGGCTGGAAGCGTTGCAAATCTGTCTGCGTCTGAAGAAAGTAAAACTGTTGAATGAACACCCCTCCTTTCCGTTTCGTAATTCCGGCCACCCATCAGCCGTTCCGGCAAACCCTGGCCGTTCACCTGCTGGTCAGCTTTGTGCTTTTTGCTGCCGGGCTTTTCTGCCTGACGATGTATTGGTACACCGGCGTTTCGCCCAATTTCAAAGTCGCGATTTCTGCATTTGGCATCTTTGGCGCTTTGTGTTTTCTGGGTAGCATCACTGTCTATATTTTAAGCGTTTCGGCGGTGCGGCGGGCGCGATTTTCCGGAATGTTACGCCTCCTGGAGCTGGCTTTGCTGGGCATTGGCGCAGCCTTGTTTTTCTACAGCGGCTGGGATGTTCCCGCTGTGTTGTTCTTGGTGCTTGCCCTATTGGCCACAGCCGCAGCTATTTTTGAAAAGCGCGTTCCGGCAGATACTGTTATAGAAGTAAATGAAAAGGGCGTTCAGAAGCGTGCCGGATTGAAAACAAAGCTGCTTCCTTGGCACAATTTGCAGCGCGTACTGTATCGCCGGGGCATTCTGACCATCGATGCGCTGGACAACCGCTTGCAGCAATATGCCGTTTCGGCCCCGGAAATTGACAGCCAGATTTTTGAAGCGTTCTGCGCCCAACAGGTAGCGGCCGCTATCCCCAAACGCCGCAAAGACGACTGGTAAAGGCCATTCCGGTTTTTGACTGCAATTTTGCCCACTTCTTTATCTCCCCAATCCCTAAAAATATGAACCTCGAAACCCGTATCATGGACGCGCTCAAAACGGCCATGAAAGCAAAAGACGAAGCCGCCCTGCGCACCCTGCGGGCCATCAAAGCCGCGATTCTGGTAGAAAAAACATCCGAAGGTTTTTCCGGCGAGATGAGCGAAGAGGCAGAGTTGAAAATGCTGCAAAAACTGGCCAAGCAACGCCGCGATTCGCTGGAAATCTTTACCCAGCAAGGCCGCGAAGACCTCGCCGCTACCGAGCGCGAAGAGCTGGCGATTATTGAGCAATTCCTGCCCAGCCAATTGAGCGAAGCGGAGCTGGAAACCGAGGTAAGCCGCATTCTTTCCGAAACCGGCGCAACCTCGCCCGCAGAAATGGGCAAAGTGATGGGGGCTGCCACCAAGGCGCTCGCCGGCCGGGCCGATGGCAAGGCGATTTCTGCTATGGTGAAAAAACTGCTGGCGCAGTAAACGCCTGCGCGCAACCAGCGGCAGATTGGCACGAGCATGAGTCTGGATGTAATTCTCTTGCTGACGTTGGGCTACGCCGCCTGGAAAGGCTGGCGCAGGGGCATTGTCATGTCGCTTTTGTACTTGGTGGGCGCGATTGCCGGGCTGATTCTTTCCTTAAAATTTTCCGGCGATATCGGCGAATGGGCAGTGCGACATGGCTATGCTTTTGGGGCAAAAAGTACTACTGTTGGATTTATTGTTACGTTTGTGGGTTTGGGGCTTTTGATGCGGCTTTTATCCCGAACGGCGCACGGCATTTTGCGGGCAACGGGGCTTTCGGGCGTGAACCGGGCCGTGGGCGCGGGCGTTCAGGTGTTGATTTTCGCGTTGGTGTGGAGTTGCCTGCTGTGGCTCGGCGGGCGAACAAGTTTGATTCCGGAAAATATTATTTCAGAATCACACCTCTACCCGATTGTAGAGCCGTTGGCACCGTATGTTTTTTCCAAAATCGGAACCATTATTCCGTTTGTAAAGTCTTTGTTTAGCGAGCTTTCCACCTTGATTGAAGGCCTTAAAAAGTAAAATTTCCGGAACATGTGGGTGCTGCTGGATAACCGCGATTCGTTTACGCACATGCTGCACCAAAGCCTGCTGCTGGCCGGTGCGCCCGAATGCCGCGTGATTGGCAGCCACGAGATTTCTCTGCAAAATCTGATTGCCTTCCAACCCGAACGGATTATCCTCTCGCCCGGACCGGAAACACCTTTGCAGGCAGGCGTTACGATGGAGTCTGTTGCACATTTTGTGGATAAAATTCCGGTATTGGGCATTTGTCTGGGCCATCAGGCTCTTGGGTTGCATTTTGGCGCCCAATTGGTGAAAGCCCCGGAGCCACGCCACGGCTACACGAGCGAGGTCGCCTTTTCCGGAAATCCGCCCTTATTTTCCGGAATTTCCAACCCATTTACGGTGATGCGTTATCATTCCTTATCCATTGAAAACCTGGAAGGGACGGGATTAAATGCCCTGGCGCGAGCTACAGACGACCAAACCATTCAGGTGATGACCCACGAGAAATATCCGTGTGTGGGCATTCAGTTTCATCCAGAGTCTATCGGCACACCGGACGGCATCCAGCTGCTGCGGAATTGGGTGGAAATGGGTATGGAAGAGGCTTAATTTCCGGAAATCACAGCCATTTTCCGGAAAATACGTGAGGCATAGACCCTTCGACGAGCTCCCGGTGACAACAGAGCCGAAAGCCCGACTAGAAAGGGCACGCCCTCTTGAGATAAAAGACGAGAGACAAAAGAGATTTCCGGAAATCCGGTAGCAAGCGGCTGTGGATTACAATCTCAATAAGGCCAGAAAAACGATTTCCATCAACAACAGGGCGATGGCAAAATGAACCGGTCGCAGGCGCAACGCCGTCCAGCTAACAACCGCGAGCACAGCCATCCCCCCCCAATACAGGCTCCATTTTCCGGAAAGAAGGGGCATATTTCCGGGATTATAACCCAGCGGAACAGACAACGTGCCGGGTAGCCAGGCCAGTAGCAGCGAAAGCAAAACCGCGCCGGTTAGTTTCTGCCATAGGGGCAAGGGCGAAACTGAAACCAGCGAACAAATACCGGTCAGGAATATTGCCTGGTATCCTCCTGCGACTAGCAGCACTGGAGTAATGGAATTTCCGGAAATCGCCCAAGCCGCAAGGGTGGCCGCAACGAAAACACCCCCCATCCAGAACACGGTTTTCTTTTCAGCCCGGATGGCAATCAGCAGCAATAAAGCCAACAGGGCCAGCTGCACCGGCGTTGCGCGCAGCATTTGTTCGCTGCCCATCAGCCGGATGCCTATCCAACGCACCCCATACGTCAGCACGGCCAGCAAAAGCAGTATATTTGGTTTTTTCCCTAAAAGCATCACGCGGATTAATGGATCGTAGCACCGGGAATCCAGATATCCACGCCGTGTGTGCAGATTTTGTGATGATCTTCTACCTGTACCATCAGCCTTCCGTCCGGTAAGGCGGCTTCCACCACCCCCGCCCAGCGCACACCGCCGGTTTCAAAAGTTTTCAGCTCGCCGCGCCGGTAAAGTCGTTGGTTGTAGCGGTTCATAATATCTACTGGCAGCGGCGCAACCGCAAAATCCGTAAGTACTTTCTGGATCTGGCGCGCCAACACCGGCGGCTGGATTTCGGCTCGGGTGTGTGCAGCCAGATAGGTAGGTTTTGAAGAAAGAGACTCCTCAAAAGGCTGCTTATAGAGGTTGAGCCCCAATCCAATGACCGTTACCTGCCATTGACCACCCCGCAGGATATTTTCTATCAGAATACCGCCCAGCTTTTGGTTATTGACATATAAATCATTTGGCCACTTGATAGCCAAGGCCTGCACTGCGAATGTTCTTTCCAGGAATTCTGCAATCGTAACCGCTACACCAAAACAGAAAAGTGGTTGCTGTGACAAATCGGCAGCAGGGCGCGCGCCTACTGACAAGAGCAGGCTTTTACCAGCCGTATCTGTCCACCTTTTACTGCGTTGTCCCTTCCCCTCGGTTTGATGTTGCGCCGCCACGGCATATCCATCCGGAAGCCGGTCTGTGGATTCAAATTTTCTGAGTAGATGAGTATTGGTGCTGCCGATGGAGAGGTGCCACTCGGGTGCCGGGAAGTTCATAAAACTGTGCTGAAAATGCCTTTCGGGGGTAAATATAAAGCCAAAGCGCCTTGCAAAACACTTTTTTCCTGCCTAAAAGGCAGCGGCGGTTATTGGTATGTTTCTTGCCATTGAAAGGCGGGACCTGTTTTTAAGGTTTATTAGGGCTTCGGCTCCCAGAATTGCTTAACTTTGAATGCCCGAAAAATGTAAAAAAGGTTTTAAGGGCGTTCTTTCATTTTAAAAATTTCATTTGGAGAAAATCGTAGCTGCCTTGCAAAGTCGCCCGAAAAGCACCACAAGGCTTACCCGTAACAGCAAGCTTTTCAAAGTCATCCTGGAAGCTATCACCGAGAAGAAAGGAGAAAATGTGGTGTCGCTGGATTTGCGCAAGATTGACGAAGCAGTAGCTGATTTTTTTGTGCTTGCCGAAGCGGAATCTTATACACAGATCAAAGCTATCGCCGATGCGGTGGAAGCCGAGGTGAAAGCCGCTACCGGCGAATATCCTTACCACCGCGAAGACGGACAGCAATGGACCCTGATTGACTATGTAAACATTGTCATTCATATTTTCACGCCGGATTACCGGAAATTTTATGATCTGGAAAGCCTTTGGGCAGACGCAGGCCGTACAGAGCATCAGGACACCGGCAAACAATAACTATCAATTCACGTTTTAAGAGCGCGCGTCTTTAAAGGCGCGCCATTGGTATGGAAGAAAACAATCAGCGCCCAATTCCCAGCGGCAACTCCCCGGAAGGGAAAGGACCGAGAAAAGGTCCCCGATTTAATATTTATTGGATTTATGGGATTATCGTTCTGACGCTTATCGGCCTTAACTTTTTTAGCGGTGGTGTAGGCACAGCTGCCAAGAATATTTCGTTCCAGAAGTTTAAAAACGAATATTTACTACCCGGCAAGGTGAGCAAAATCGTAGTGATCACCAATACGCTTGAAGCCCAGGCCTATCTGAAAAATCCGGAAAACACCCCTGCGCCTTCGGGTCGTTTGACGCCTGCAAGCGAAGGACCGGCCTTATCGTTTAAAATCGGTTCGGTAGAATCGTTTGAGGCCAACCTGCGCGATGCCGAGAAAGAAGCAAGCGAAACCAATCCGGCTTATAACCAGGTGGAAGTTACCTATGACCAGGACCGCAACCTGCTTCGCGAGCTACTGGGTTCATTCCTGTTGCCGCTGATTTTGCTCGTGGGCATGTGGTTCCTCATTATGCGCAAGATGGGCGGTGGCGCTGGTGGCTCCGGTGGTCCGGGTGGCATTTTCAACATTGGCAAATCCAAAGCCCAGTTGTTTGAGAAAGGCACCAAAGTGAACATTACTTTTAACGACGTAGCCGGACTGGACGAAGCGAAAGTGGAAGTGATGGAGATTGTGGATTTCCTTAAAAATCCAAAGAAATACACCGCACTGGGTGGCAAAATCCCGAAAGGTGCCTTGCTCGTGGGTCCTCCGGGAACGGGTAAAACCTTGTTGGCCAAAGCGGTTGCCGGTGAAGCACAGGTACCGTTTTTCTCCATGAGCGGGTCAGATTTTGTGGAGCTTTTCGTAGGCGTGGGTGCCAGCCGCGTGCGCGACCTCTTTAAGCAAGCCCGCGAGAAAGCACCGTGCATCGTGTTTATTGATGAGATTGACGCCATTGGCCGGGCGCGGGGCAAAAACATGATGATGAGCAACGACGAGCGCGAAAACACGCTCAACCAGCTCCTCGTGGAAATGGACGGTTTTTCCGGCGATTCCGGAATTATTATCCTCGCCGCTACCAACCGTCCCGATGTATTGGACGCTGCCCTGCTGCGCCCCGGTCGCTTTGACCGGCAGATTTCTATTGACGTGCCCGACGTAAAGGGCCGGAAAATGATTTTTGAAGTGCACCTGCAAGGCATCAAAAAAGCACCGGGCCTGAACGTGGATAAATTGGCCAACCAAACACCTGGTTTTGCTGGTGCCGACATTGCCAACATCTGCAACGAAGCGGCCCTGATTGCTGCCCGGAAAAACAAGTCTGAGGTAGAAATGCAGGACTTCCACGACGCCATTGACCGTGTGATTGGCGGCCTGGAAAAGAAAAACAAGATTATCTCGCCGGAAGAGAAAAAAGTAATTGCGTACCACGAAGCCGGCCACGCCATTTGCGGCTGGTTCCTGGAGCACGCGCACCCGCTGATTAAGGTTTCTATCGTACCGCGCGGTGTAGCTGCACTGGGCTATGCGCAGTATTTGCCCAAAGAGCAATACCTCTACACGATGGATCAGATGAACGACCAGATGGTGTCGTTGTTTGGCGGTCGGGCGGCAGAAGAAATCATTTTTGGCAAGGTGAGCACCGGCGCACAAAACGACCTGGAGCGCATCACCAAGATGGCATATAGCATGGTGAGCGTGTATGGTATGACCGAAAACGTGGGCCATATTTCCTTCCATGATTCCGGCAGCGAGTATATGACCCAAAAGCCGTACAGTGAAGAAACCGCCCGAATGATTGACGAGGAAGTACGCGCCTTGATCACCCGCGAGTACAACCGCGCCAAAGACCTTTTGAGGCACCACGTTCACCACCTGAAAGCGCTGGCTGAAGAGCTTTTGCGCAAAGAAGTGCTGTTTAAAGATGATTTGGAGCGCCTCATCGGAGCCAGCCCATATAACAAGGACATGAGTCCGAACGAAGGCATTCCGGCGGTAACCGACTCTCCGGCGGCGGAGACGGCGATTCAGTAGAGGCCCCACCTCAGCCCTCCCAAAGGAGAGGGAGCCTCCCGGAAGTGTACTTTTGCAGGGCTGCATTTTTCCGGAAATGCAGCCCTTTTTAGCCTCAACCCCGGCCCCTCTCCGAAGCAGAGGAGTGAAAAAAACAGTAGGTAGGTTTGCCTTTCATCAATGGATTGATTGATATATTTATCAACTTATAAACCTATCAACGTTTTTACGCCATCAACCTTATAAACTTTCTCAACTTTCCCCATGGCGCGCAAAAAAGCAGATGCCCGTACTGAGATTCTGGGTCGCATTCGCAACGGACTGGCAGCGGGTGCCGTGCCCAAGCCGTTTCCGCAGGTCGCCGGTGTGGCGCTCAACAGTGTGTTTGCCCCGTCGGAGCTGAGTGTGGAGGAGCAATTTGTAACCGAGTTCACGAAGCTGGGCGGCGTATTTGTCTTTTGCGAGGATGCCGATGAGCTGGCGCAGAACATTACCGCTCTGGCGACGCAGCGAGACTGGCAAAAAGTGATGTGTACCGAGCCGCATCTGGCATTGTTGCTGGATGAAAACGGCCTGACGGTGACCGCGCCGGAAACACACGTAGAAAATGCCGAGGTGTGTATTACCGGCTGCGAAGCGCTGATCGCGCGAACCGGTTCCATTCTTATCAGTAGTACGCAGTTTTTGGGCCGGACGGCCACGGTTTACTACCCGGTTCACATCATCGTAGCTGCCGTTTCCCAAATCCTGCCCGATATTGAAGACGGCCTGAATCTGCTTGTGAAGCGCGGCGAAAAAATGCCGTCTATGATACATCTAAATACCGGCCCCAGCCGCACCGCTGATATTGAAAAAACCCTTGTGGTGGGGGTGCACGGGCCGGGCGAAGTCATTTTGATGCTGGTGGACGCGTAGCCGCCTGCGGCGGCTACGCGGGGTTGAGGCGTTGCCGTGGGATGGTGTTGGAGCTTTCGGCGTTGGGTCTGGAAAATCCATGGCCAGCATCATTCAATCTTTACGTTAACGGCACCCAGTTTCTCCAACACCTTCCAACCTTATCCAACGGCACGCAGTGCTTCCAACGGTACGCAGTACTTCCAACTTAAAACTCTAACGGCACAAAGTGCCTCCAACGTTATGCCCGATATTCAATCCCGTCCCGACATTAACCGTCTTATGAATCTGTTCTACGGCCGCATCCGACAGGAAGAACGCTTGGGGCCCATATTCAACGGCTCCATTCCGGAAGATCACTGGCCGGCGCACCTCGAAAAAATCGGTGATTTTTGGGAAACGATTTTGTTGCAGAACCCTAAGTACCGGGGTGCTCCGATGCCGGCTCACATCCGCATCGACCAGGTTTTTCCACTGGCAAAAGACCATTTTGACCGTTGGGTCGCACTGTTTCATGAAGCTGTGGATGAACTTTTTTCGGGTGACGTTGCGAATGAAGCAAAAAGAAGAGCCACGCTGATGGCGGGGCTCATAAACTTCAAAGTAGAAGCGGCGCGGCGACCGGGTTTTGTGCAGTAGCAGGTTACTGACAGTGCTGCTGGATTAATGCCTTCACATCGTCGTCATACATTTCGGAATAGCCTTTTTGCTCGGCAACCAGAAAACTGCGACACGCCTTCTCCGGGTCTTTCATTTCCAGATAGATAAGGCCCCGGTTGCGGTAGGCATACCCGTTTTCCTTGTCCATAGCAATTGCTTTTTCTATATCCTGCAAAGCCTCATCCAGGTTGCCCAGTTTCATTTTGCTGTAGGCAAGATTTACGTAGGCAATATCGCCGGTTGGGTCCAGCTGAATCGCTCTCTGAGCAAATGCAATAGCCTGTGGGTGTTCTCCGAGCTTTTGATACGCATCGCTCAGACAGGTGAGCACTGCCACATCCATGCTATCTAACTGATGAAGGTCCTTGAAGATCGACAGGGCTCTGGGCACTTCTTTATTTCCGGAATAGGCAATCGCCAATTCGTGTTTTGCCCATGTATTTTCCGGAAATCGTTCGCTTAACGCTTCTAAATCGGAGATTGCTTCTTTATACCGTCGGGTGTTGGTCAAAACTATGGCACGCTCAATGATCAGGTCTCTGCGATCGGTATCCGAAGATACATTTTGAATTCCCCGGGTATAAGTCTGGATTGCTTCGGGCCAGTCTTTTACTGCGGTGTAAAGATCACCCATTATTTCATACCCACGAACAAGGGTCGGGTGCACCTTCTCAATCAGCTGATACGTAGCAAATGCTTCTGGAAAGGCCTCCAAAGCACCGTAAACATCGCCCAAAAGTTCTATACACGGTGCCTGAATGGCGCAGCTTTTTTCCAGCTTTTCAAATTGCTTTAGCGCCTCGGTGTACTTCTTCTCCTCATACAAGCGTTGCATTGCAGCGCAGCACAGGTCCGACTTCGTACCTTTTTGGGCAGCCGATGACAGGGGCAGCAAGCCCAAAAGCAGGATCCCTAATTTCAATCTTTTCATCAGCTACTACCCCACTCGCCCCGGATACACTTTCAGCGCTTCTTCTAGGCAATCCATCGCAGCGTGAATGTCGGCTATATCCAGCACATAAGCCAGGCGAACCTCATCGCGGCCGCGGCCTGCGGTGGCGTAAAAACCTGCAGCAGGGGCCATCATCACGGTTGCGCCGTTGTGGGAAAAATCTTCCAGCAGCCACTGACAAAACTTCTCGGTATCGTCCACCGGCAAGTGTGCCATGGCATAGAAAGCGCCGCCGGGATTCGGGCAAATCACGCCCGGCATCGCTTGCAAACGGCCTACCAACGCGTCGCGGCGGGCAGTGTACTGGGCATGAACGCCGCTGAAATAATCATCGGGCAGGTCGGTAGCGGCTTCGGCCAGAATCTGGGCAAACGTGGGTGGCGACAGGCGCGCCTGGGCAAATTTCATGGCCGTATCCAGCACGTCCTGATTTTTGGTAACCAGCGCACCAATCCGGCCGCCGCAGGCGCTGTAGCGCTTGGAAATCGTGTCCAGCAAAATGGCGTTTTGCTCCATGCCTTCCAGCGACAGCGCACTGAAATGCTCGCGGCCGTCGTAGCAAAACTCGCGGTACGCTTCATCGGCAAAAAGATACAGGTCGTATTTTAGGCAGATGTCGCGCAGCGTTTCCAACTCCTCGCGGCTGTAGAGGTAGCCCGTTGGATTGTTGGGGTTGCAAATCATAATCGCCTTGGTGCGCGGCGTGATGGCTTCCTCAAAAGCGTCCATCGGCGGCAGGGCAAAGCCATTGTGGATGCTGGTGCGGGCAATGGGCACCACGCGCACATCGCTCTCGGTAGCAAAACCGTTGTAATTGGCGTAAAACGGTTCCGGAATAATAATCTCGTCGCCGGCATCCAGACAGCTCATCACAGCAAACAAAATCGCCTCGGAGCCACCCGTGGTCACGATGATTTGGTTGTGATCCACCGAGATGCCATTCCGCACATAATAGCCAGCCAGTTTTTTTCGGTAGCTTTCAAAACCGGCACTGTGGCTGTACTCCAGCACGGGCATGGTGCGGGCGGCTTCGGCCACGGCATCCATAATGGCGCGCGGGGTTTCAATATCGGGCTGGCCGATGTTGAGGTGAAACACGCGGGTGCCACGGCTTTTGGCCGCTTCTGCGTAAGGTACGAGCTTGCGAATCGGAGACGGCGGCATGGCCACGCCGCGCTGGGATGGATGGGGCATACGGGGTGCAAAAATAGCTTTTAAAAGATCGCAAAAACAGCTCCTCGCTGGAAGTATTCTTGTATAAACAAAAAGCCCTTTCAGCCTTGCTGCAAGGGCTTTTCAAGACGCAAATTTCCGGAAATCAATTTTCAATCGCCGCCAGAATCTCCGGCGATTCCGGCTTCACATTGGAGTCGAAAACGGCCACCAGCTGCCCTTTTTCGTTGATTAAATATTTCTGGAAATTCCACTTCACCGTAGAATTGCTGTGGCCGTTGTAGTCTTTGGTGGTGAGCCAGTGGTAAATCGGCGCAATAGAATCGCCCTTTACGGCAATTTTAGCCGCCATCGGGAAGGTAACACCGTAGTTTTTCTGACAGAATTCAGCAATATCTTCATTTTTTCCCGGCTCCTGCTTGCCAAAATCGTTCGATGGAAAACCTACAATCACCAGCTTGTCTTGATGGGATTTGTAGAGTTTTTCCAGTCCTTCATACTGTCCGGTAAACCCGCACTTGGATGCTGTGTTGACAATCAGAATTTTCTTGCCTTTGAAATCAGCAAAGTTGATGGTTCCGCCTTCCAGGCCTTCTACTTTGTAGTCGTAAATGGTTTTGGGGAGATCTGTAGGTGCCGGTGGTGTTGAGGTGCAGCTCAGGAGCGAGTAGGCAGCAAAGAAGAGGTTGGCGAGTTTCATAAGGCGCGATAGATAGTTTGCAAAGGTAGAACGCACAATCACCCGGAGTGGTTGAACGGATGTTTGGATAACGTTATTCTCACGCCCCGAAAGCTGTCCGTCTTAACTTGCAGCCCGAAATGCCGGTTCGCCTTTTTCTTTTTCTGTGGATAGCCCTCTGCCTGATGGGCGGTTTGCTGAGCAGCTGCGCCAACATTCTGCCACCTTCAGGCGGCGCGAAAGATACCCTTCCTCCCCGCCTGCTTTCGGTCATGCCTGCCGATTCGGGCCTGAATGTTTTTCCCAAAAAAATTGTCTTTCGGTTCGATGAGTATGTAAATGTAACGGACGTCGCCACGCAGGTACAGATTTCGCCCTTGCTGGCGCAAAACATTACAGCTGACGCCGACCTGCGTACCGTAACCTTCACCCTACCCGACACCCTGCTTCAGCCCAACACGACGTACCGGATTAACCTCGGAACAGCGGTGCGCGACCTGCACGAAGACAACCCGTTCCGGAATTATACCTATACTTTTTCCACCGGCGATTATTTTGACAGTCTGACGCTCGCAGGCCGCATCCTGCAAGCCGAAACCGGCGAGGCCGATACTTCGGTGCAAATCCTGCTTTATGAAGCTACGGCCGACGATTCGGCTATCCTGCGCCAGAAGCCCCTGTATGTGACAACAGTGGATATTTCCGGAAATTTCCGGTTTTCCGGCCTGCCCGACCGCCCTTTCCGCATCTATGCCCTGGGCGATAAAAACGCGAACTTGCTTTTTGACAAATCCGACGAGCGCATTGCTTTTCTGGATTCGCTGGTGCGACCGGCGGTGATTGACAGTGGCCGAATTCTGCTGCGCTCTTTTGCCGAAAAAGACACAACCGATACGGCCACAACCGTTCCCACAACTCCTGCCCCGGTTGCACGTCGCAACGCCGGCACCAAAGCAACAGACGACGCTTATACCGTTGCGGTGGACACCTCAAACCTGAAACGGCGAACCACCTCGCTTCTCAAACCAATAGAGGTTTCTTTTTCCGGAACAGCCATTAAAAACATTGCGCTCAACCGCATTTTCCTTTCCCGCGACAGCAGCGGCGTGGCTGTGGAAATGCCTTTCACCGCTGCCCGCAAGCCTGCCGACAGCAGCATCCTGCAAATTTTTACCCCGTGGCAACCCGATGCGGTTTATACCCTGCGGCTGCTGAAAGGCTTTGTTCAGACCGAAAACGACCGTGACGCCCTTCCCGGAAAATGGATTTTCCGGACCAAATCCGATGAAGATTACGCCCGGCTCACCGTGAATTTTAGCGAAAAATACCGGGATAGCGGGTTTGTGTTGCAGGTCTTGCTGGCCGATAAAGACACCGTTTGGCAAAAGCCGGTAGAAAAAGCTGCGGTTGTGCTGCCGCGCCTGGAGCCCGGCGTTTATACATTGCGGCTTATAGAAGATAAAAACCGGAATGGCATTTGGGATCCCGGAAATCTGGCTCAAAAACTACAACCTGAGCGCGTTTTCCCATTCGACCGGAAGGTAACGCTCAAGGCCGGTTGGGATAATATTATTGACTGGGAGAAAGGCGCTGAAAAATAAAAGGGCTCAACCTTGTTTTGGCGCGTTTGTTTTTCCGGAAATTCATCTAAATACGACCCATTGCATGATTATTCACCCACTTTCCGAAGGCGAGTTCACAATTGGCTTTGATAAAATCTTCCGGCCTTTCCACCCCGAAACAGATGTTTTGGAATCGCGGCCACGCGGGTCGCTGCTGGTAGAAGTGCAGCCTTTCCTAATCGAAATCGGCCCTAAGCTGATTTTGTGTGATACCGGTCTGGGATTTTCGGATTCCGGAAACAATCTTCAAATTCACCAAAATCTGGCCCGGCTGGGCTACGCTCCGGGAGATGTTACGCATGTGCTGCTGAGTCATCTTCACAAAGACCATGCGGGCGGCCTGCTCCACCAAAAACAAGATGGCCTGTGGGAAGCGTCTTTTCCGGAAGCGGTTTATTATATTTACAAGCCGGAATGGGATTTTGCGCACGCCACCGGCGCACCTTCCTATACGCTGAGCGATTTTGAAAATCTGGAAAAGCACGTCTCCATTCACTGGCTGGAGGGGCTAGAAGGCGTTGTGGATGAAAACATATCCTGGAGCCACAGCGGCGCACATTGTCCGCAACACATTGTATGGAAAATACGGGATGGGGCTGAAATTGCTTTTTTTGGCGGAGATGAAGCGCCACAACTCAAGCAAATGAAGATGCGCTACATCGCCCGCTATGACCATGATGGGGAAGCGGCAATGAAACTCCGGGAGCAATATGGCGCGCAGGGCCGGCAGGAAGGCTGGAACTTTTTATTTTACCACGATATTGCTTCGCCAACGGCTGTTTTGAAACCACAGACCTAAGGTTGAAGTATCAAAGACCAAGAACCAAAAGCCAAGAGCCAGGGTCTGGAAAGTTGGAACCATAGCGACGGGCCAGGCTCTTTTGAAAGCTTTCTTTTTCCGGAAAACGACTTGGAATTTCCGGAAATGATTGGGTTTTTGAGGTATAAAAAAACGCACCCGGTAAGTGCGTTTTTTAAAGACTTTATAAATGCGCTTAGTGCTTGCGTTCGCGCAGCTCGTCGAGCAGCATTTTCCGGAAATCGCGCTCGGCTTCTACCAAGGCAGCGGCCTGCTGCGGGCTGAGTACTTTCAGGTATTCGTCGTTACAGCGTTTTTGAACCGCCAGGTCGCGCTTTTTATATTCCATATTCCCATCCAGAAAACGCATGGCTTCTTCCGGATCTTGTCCGGCGCGGGTGTTGGGGCCGCCAAAAGACTGCTTCAGGGTTTTGCGTTCCGCCTGGCAACGGTTATACATCGGCCAAAATTGCTCCGCCTGCGTGGGCGTTAGCTTAATCCGGTCGGCAATAAAACTGGTTTTAATGGCTTGCACACGGCTTTTGCCGCTTTCCTGAGCAGCAGCGCCAAGGGTAAACAGCGCTATAAAAACAAAAGTAAAAAACGGTTTCATGGGAGTAGGGAAGAAATAGTAAAGTCTGCTTCCGGAAAGTAGTTTTGAGGGCAATCAAAGCAAGATTTCTTCGGAGAGAAAGACTTGAATTTCGTGGGTTTTAAGGTTCTGAACAGGCGATGTTTTATGGAAAGTACCCTGTGGCAACTGTGATTCTATCATATCCAGGTCAAACTCGTCGGCATGTTGATACACATAATCATCCAAGGCTTTTTCCGGAATAGAAGACAAGGCACGCTTAGTGGTCTGCGACAGCGACTGCGGAGTTCCGGCCTGCTGGATGCCGAGCGTTACCCCCAGAATCAGGATGGCGGCAGCGGCCCAGCGCATCAGTTGAATGGAAATAGCAGGACGGGAAGAAAGCGGAATCATCTTGGGACCAACGTCGTCTTTTAAACGCGCTTGCAGGTCTGCCGCAAACTGATCGAAATACCCTTTGGGTACTTCAAAAGGCATCTCCGCTGAAAGCCCTTGCGGAAGGTCAGCCTTTTCACGAACAACATCCAATATTGTTTCCGGTAGATTGTCGAAATAATTTCCGGGAACGCTAAAAACATTCTGACGGGAGAGGCGGGCCTCAAAAGTGCCGATCGCAAGTATTTCGCGGAGGGCATCCGAAAACTGCTGAAAATAACCTTCCGGAACAACAAACGGCGTTTTCAGGATGCCAAACGCCGGGCTAACGTCCGGTATCTGGGTATTTTCCTCAAAAAAAACACACTGGGCCACCACTTCGGGAAACTGCGAAAAATACCCGTTGGGCACGGCAAACGGCATCGCCACCGGCATTTCGGCCAGCGAACTTTGCAGCATTTTCAGCTCTTCAACAACGCTATGGGATCGGGCTTCCATAATGGTTTACAGACGCGAAACAAAGGCGCGGGTTTAATCCTCGGGCTTGAAATAAGCTTCTATTTTTTTGACCGCGTGGTGATAGCTGGCTTTCAGCGCACCTACCGATGTGCCCAAGATTTCACTCATTTTTTCGTACGGCATTTCATCAAAATACCGCAGGTTGAAAACCAGCTTTTGCTTTTCGGGAAGTCCCTGAATGGCTTTTTGAAGTTTCCACTCCAGTTGGCGGTCGTCAAAGCCGGGTTGGGCAGCCAGCCGGTTGGAAAGATCGGTTTCTTCATCAGAAAGCGAGACGGCAGTGCGGCGTTTCTTCTGCTCCAGAAACGTCAGGGTTTCGTTGGTCGCAATGCGGTACAGCCAGGTGTAAAGACCGCTTTGTTCCCGGAAATCGGCCAGGGCGCGCCACACTTTGATAAAGACATTTTGAAGCACATCGTTGGCGTCTTCATGGTCGAGCACCATGCGGCGAACGTGCCAATAGAGGCGCTCCTGATACGTTTTGACCAGTTGGTTAAACGCGGCTTCTTTAGTGCGTTCCTCGCGAAAAGCGGCCAGAAGGGCGCGATCGTCTGTATAGACCGGTTGTGCTGCCATTGCGCGCAAGATACGGCGCGGCATGTTTTACAGGTAATCGGGCGCGCAGAGAAGCGCATCCCCCATAATCTTCCCAAAGCTTAACCCTTAGCTTTGTCCTTACTATGCCCAATCCAAAAGGAACCCTACTGATTATTGGCGGTCACGAAGCAAAAAACCTGGAAGGAACCGCCCCGGAAATTCTGCTTCGCCAGACTAACCCGCAACGGTTTAGCATTTTGGGCAAGCTGCTTTCCACAACACCCCACGCCCACCACGACATTCAGATTATCGCCTCTGCCTCCTCGATTCCGGAAGAAATGGAAGACCTGTATCGCCGTGCTTATGAGTCGGTTGGGTTCAATGAAGTGTCTTTTATACACGTCAACTGCACTGCCGATGCTTGTGAAGATGACGCAGTCAAGAAGATTCATTACTCGCACGCGGTATTTTTTACTGGCGGCGATCAGCTTCGCCTGATGGAGCAAATGCGCGACACGCCGCTTTTGGAAGCCATTAAAAAGAAATATTACGCAGATCCGAATTTTATCGTTGCGGGAACGAGCGCCGGAGCCATGGCCATGCCCGAAAAAATCATTGGCCGGGGCCGTATTGAGGAAGCTTTGATGAAGATGGATTTGAAGATGAGTACCGGCTTAGGACTGGTAAGCAATATGATTGTGGACACGCATTTTGTACGGCGGGGCCGCTTTGGCCGGCTGGCGCTGGCGGTAGCTATGAATCCGGAGTGTATTGGTATTGGCCTTGGGGAAGACGCTGCCCTGATGATCCGGGAAGGCAATGAAGCTACCAGCATCGGCTCGGGAATGGTGATTGTCATCGACCCCACCGACATGGGTGCTACCAATGCTGCATATGCTGCGCCAACGGACCAGATTGTGATTGAAAACCTCCGGGTGCACATCCTGGCGGGCGGCTCTAAATACCTGATCCACGACCGGAAATTTTTGCTTGGGGACACCCAGATGGAGCCCAACGCTGCCCCAGCCGTGCCGGAAGTGCCGGAAAATGCAGTAGAGGATTTGAAACTCAGCCGGGAAAAACAAGCCGCTGTAAAAAACAAGCAAACGGCTGCCGACAAAGAAGAGGCTTTGGGCGAAGACAGTTAAACGCTTTTTTCGAACCCAGAAACAAAAATATTTGTCCTAGGGTTACTTTTTTAAAAAGTACAGATTAAATTTGTGCGTTTCACTTTTGGATTCCTTTGGAAGACTTGGCATTAAGGGAGCTTCTAAATGTAACTTTTGATTTCTGTTCTTCAGTATAAAACACTCTTTTTTCACGAATTCACTCTGCATATGAAGTACGGTTTACAACTCCTTCTGGCATCTGCGCTCTTGTTCTTCGGGACCGGGAGCCGGGCTCAAAATCCGTTGGCACCCGCTAACGGATTTTCTGTATTTGTAAAGACCAATCTTTACTTAAGCACTACGAACGTCAGTAAGGCAGTGGCCTGCGGCGGGAATTTCAAGCTCGGCGGAAACATTGGCTCCTCCAGCGCCGGAACTTATACGGTGGGCAACACCACGGCCTCGCTGGTGGTGGGCGGCAGCCTGGATTTTTCCGGAGGGCAGAACACCCAAATCACCAATGGCTACGCACAAATTGGCAACTGCACGGGCGCAACCGTTTGGTATGCCGATC
>JAEWBT010000118.1 GCA_023391015.1 Bacteroidota bacterium | reverse complement strand
AAGACGTGACCAAACCTGTGGTGTTCGACGTGCTGTATGGCGGGATGGCGAAAGACCAGAAAGGCGGCGAAAAAGTAGGTTTTATGGCCACGGCTACCATCAACCGGCTGGATTACAACATCAACTATGACCCCACCGGACAAGGCGTGGCCAAGAACGTAGAAATCAAAATCTACACCGAGCTGGCCAAGCAATAAAGCGGACCTTTTTTCCGGAAATAAAAACCTTTTTATGAACCGAAATTTCGCTGCCGGGCTTTTACTGCTCCGGCTTGCTACCGGCGGACTGATGCTGTTTCACGGCGTTGCCAAATTGCAGAAAGGCGTTTCCGGCATGGGCAGCATGCTGCAATCCAAAGGCATTCCGGCTTTTGTGGCCTATGGTGTGTATGTGGGTGAAGTGCTGGCTCCGCTGCTGTTGATCATTGGTTTCCGCAGCCGCATTGCCGCTTTGCTGATTGCCTTCACAATGGTCGTAGCCGTTGCTACGGCGCACCCGGAAGACATTGGCAAATTATCGGACAGCGGCGCGTGGGCGATTGAATTGCCAGCTTTGTTTTTCTTTAATTCCATTGCGCTTTTCTGTACCGGCGGGGGGGCGTTGGCCGTGTCGCGCAGCAGTCGCTGGGATTAGTTTTTCCGGAAAAACAGCGTTTAGAATAGGTTGGAAAGAGGGTTGGCGGCTGCTTGCAGCGCCGGCTCTCTTTTCTTTTTTGGGGAGTCGAGAATATCCGCTTGCCGTTACCTTCGCCCCGCTTTCAAAAAGGGCTTTTGGGAACAAAATTTCCGGAAATTTCCTTTTTTTGACACCGCATTTTTCCGGAAAACTTATCTTTTTTAAAGACTGTGATTTACTCTGTTATCGGCCTGATGTCGGGCTCTTCGCTGGATGGCTTGGATATTGCTTTAGTAGAACTGACCGAGCAGCGCGGAGCCTGGAGTTTTGAGTTTGTAGCCACCGAATGCGTGCCGTATTCCCCGGAATGGAGCGCCGATTTGCTGCGTGCGCCGCAAATGGCTGTGCCAGATTTTTTACGGCTGCATACCCGTTACGGGCAGTATCTGGGCGAGCAGGTAACAGCTTTTATTGAAAAGCACAGCCTGCACCATAAAGTCCATTTTATTGCTTCGCACGGCCACACGGTTTTTCACGAGCCGGCTACCAAAACCACTTCGCAAATCGGTTGCGGCGCGGCCCTTGCAGCGGCTACCAGCCTGCCGGTCATCACCGATTTACGCGCATTGGACGTAGCGCTCGGCGGGCAGGGCGCACCTATTGTCCCCATTGGCGACAAGCTGCTTTTTGGCCAATTTCCGTATCTGCTCAACCTCGGCGGCATTGCCAACCTCACCATCCAAAACGGTGACAACCGGCTGGCGTTTGATATTGGCCCGGCCAACGCGGTGCTGAACCGGCTGGCGATGCGGGAAGGAAAGCCGTTTGATGAGGCCGGCGCGCTGGCGCAAAGTGGAAACCTGCTTCCCGAAGTAGTAGCAGCGCTGGATAGGGGCGATTATTTCCGGAAAATGCCGCCTAAAAGCCTGAGCAATGCTGAAGCGCTGGACCTCGGAAAAGCCGTTCTGGAAAATGGGGCCGCTGCGACAACAGATCTGTTACATTCCTTCTCCCATCACCTGGCCGGACAAATTGCCGAAGCGGTGGCGCGGTTTGGAAATGGGGCGGGGGAGCTGCTCATTACCGGCGGTGGGGCACACAATGCGTTTTTGATTTCCCTGCTGCGCGAAAAATTAAGCTCGCTGGGCGTAGAAATCGTGGTTCCGGAACGCAGCCTGGTGGATTTTAAAGAAGCGCTTGTTATGGCTCTAATCGGAACGTTGCGCTGGCGCGAGGAGGAAAACGTACTGCAAGCCGTTACCGGCGCGGTGCGGAGCAGTGTAGGCGGGGCCTTGTGGCTGGGGAATTAAAGCGAAAGGCGGTGAGACTTTACAAGTCTATCTACAAGCTGTCCGAAGACTTGTCAAGTCAGGAAGCTTAGCGCGGCATTTTTTCAAGTTGGGGAGCCGTAATCGTCGTTTTGCTGCCAGGAGCTTCAAGGTCAATTAGGGGAATATCCAAGCGGCGTATAATTAGTCCAATAAATGGCGAGTCCTTTGAGTTCCTTGAAGGCGATTTAAGGCTAAAGTTTACCTGAAAGCTAATCGTTTGCTGATGAAGTGGAATTGTAAGTTCTTCCGTTGTGCAGCCCAAGAAACAGCATTTTATTGTCAAGGTGCCGGATTTGACCATATTGATACCTTGAGGTATTACAATGCGATAGTTTCCGTCCAAATCAGTGACCGTTCCGGCAATTACCCGGTTATCCTCAAGCAATTGAATGCTTACACTCAGCAGTGGTTCGTCCTTATCATCCTTCACGGTTCCCTCAACAACCAGAAGGTTAGTCGTATCTTCCGCCGATAACTGTGCTCTGCTGGAATCCACAATCGTAATGCCCGGGTCAAAACCCTTTACCTGTGCTTCCGTTGCAAAGCTCACCACCACCAGCGCTGCTACCGATGCTGCCATTGCCAGCGTTCGGGCGGGTCTTTTCGCCGGTGCCGTGTAGGAGAAAACTTCGTTTTCAATTTGTGAAGCATAAAAACGGCCGCACACACTTTCTCCTGCTTTATCCGCGAAAAACGCCGCAATTTGAGCCTCGGAATAATCCGTGAAATCAATCACTGTTTTCTGACAACTATCGCAGAATTTTCCGGAACCACACGGTGTCATCTGCTCCCAAGCCTCGCTACACGGCTCCGGAAGGGAAAGGGTAAAATGCTGCGTTTTCATCCTGCTAAAGATAAACCATTAAAAGAACCCAACCTTACGGAAAACGGCTTTTCATCTAAAAATCCAGCGCAACTTTTCCGGAAATTCAACGCCGTAGGCTCCTCCAACGGCGCAGCCTCCAACGCATAGCTCCAACGCCTAACGGGCCCTTAGTACTGTCCCGTCGCCAGCATCACCAGCGTACAGGCTTCAATCGTTTCAATACCGGCATCTTCGGCCAGTTGCTCTAATTCGGGGTTTTCTGTTCCGGGATTGAAGATGATTCGCTTGGGTTGGAGGCGGATAATGGCTTCATAATAAGGTCGTTGGTTCATTGGATTGAGATAAAGCGTAACGGTATCTACCGAGCCGACTTCCGGAAATTCCTTTGTGATTTCAATGCCCATCACCGCCGATTTTTTATTCCCCACCGCAATCACCGAATGACCATTATTCAGTAAAGAGGCAACTGCTTTATAGCTATACCGGGCCGGATTATCGGACGCACCAAGTACAAGTGTTCTTTTCATATTGCTATATATTTCTCTTTCAGTCACAAATACCAAGCCATGTTTCTTATGCTAAAAAGCGAAGCCAGTTTTCTTAGAAAGACACCCTTTAAAGAGATAAGTCTTTCAAAACAGCCTTTATTTCCGGAAATAAAAGCTCTCCTAGCAAAAGAAAAAGCCTTCAAGAAATCGCTTTTTGAAATCAGCGCCCTTGAAGACTTATATTTAATATAAAATTCCCGGAAAGTTGTGGCTGTTTTCCGGGAATTTTAAGGGTTTTTTTTAGTTGGCTAACCGAATCAGCTGGACCCCCCATTGTTGCCCGTCGCGGCGCACAAACCGCGCCTGGTACAATCCGGCGGCCATCGGCGGCAGCGAAACGGTTTCCTGTCCGGCCTGATCAAAAGCCTTTTTCAAAACAACCTTTCCGGTAGCATCCAGCAAAGTCATCACATCGCCGCTTTGAATTCCGGAAATCATAATGGTTTCCCGGAAGGGGTTGGGATACAAATGGAAGTCTGTTGGCAGGATGCTGTTAACTGCGCTGGGCGTTACGACCGCCATCAGGGCGTTGCTTTGCGCCATGCCGGGTCGCGCACAGGCCTCACTGCTTTGAAGGCGCACGCCGATGCTGTCGCCATTGCTGAAATCGCTGCCGGCCACAGCCGTCCAGGCAGCTGTGTTAGCGCCGGCTACCACCTGGCCATTGCGCAGCCATTGGAAAGCAGGCGCGTTGCCACCGCCGGAAATCGTTGCGTTGAAAACCACCGTTTGGCCACTGGTGAAAGGGCCGGCAGGCGTAGCACTCACAGTTACCGAAGGTGTTATGACCGGCGAAACTGCGAGCGTTACGGCATTACTGCCCACGGTGGAAGCCGTTGCACAGGCGGCATTGCTGGTCAGCGAGCAGGTAACCGTTGCCGGCGTTGTTGCCGCTAGCCTAAAGCTGGCGCCGCTTCCGGCGGGCGTACCATTTACTCTCCATTCATATGCAGGGGCCGTGCCGCTGTGGAAGGCCGTTGTGGTAAACAAAACCGTGTCGCCGGCGCAGGGGGCCGTGGCGGAAGGCGTGATGGTGAGCGCAGGCGTTACCTGCGGCGAGATGCTGATTACTATTGGGTTGCTGGCGGCGGAAAGCGTGGTCGCACAGGCGCTGTTGGTGGTTGTGAAATAACACCGCACCGTGTCGCCATTGGAAAGCGTCGCAGAAGTAAAAGTATTGCTGTTGGTACCTCTTACGGCTCCATTTACCTTCCATTGATACGTAGAAGAAGTGCCGCTATTGGCAGCGGTCGCCGTGAATGTAACAGGCGTTCCGGCGCATGTGCTTGTCGCACTGCTGTTGATGGAAACCGTGGGCGCTGTAACGGTGGTAACGGAAACGGATTTGGTAACGGCGGCCGAAGTACCACAACTATTCACCGCTTTGACGCTCAGGACACCGCCTGAACTACCGGCGGTTGCGCTGATGCTGGCTGTGGTAGAAGTGCCGCTCCAGCCCGATGGAAGCGTCCAGGTATAGGTATTTCCGGAAACGGGTGTTACGGAATACGTATTCGTAGCGCCGCTACACAAGGTTGTTGGGCCAGATACTGCACTTGGAGTGGCCGGAAGCGGCGCTACAGAAAGGGTAATTACCGGCGAAGTAACCGGCGTTTGGGCAGCACAGGTAGAATTGCTGGTCATCGTTACCGTTATGGTGTTACCGTTGGTCCAGTTAGAAGCCGTATAAGTTGGGCTGTTGGTACCGACGTTGACGCCGTTTACCTTCCATTGATAAGTGGGTGCGGAACCGCCGTTGGTAGGCGTAGCGGTAAAGGTGAGAGAAGTATTGGCACACACCGTTGTGCTGCCAGTGCGCGAAATGGCTACCGAAGGTGTTTGGGTGGTACCCGGCAAAACAATGATGGTGTAATCTTCGGTTTGGCCGTATTGCAAACTGCCGCAGGCGGTCAGGTTGGTGACGTTGGAAGTATAGTCGGAAACCACGCGCAGCCGGAGGGGCGCGCAGGTAACGGTGTTCGTCGGCGGTGTTACGGAAACGGTAGCGGTTTGGCCGCCGGTCGTGCCGCTAAAGGAAAGCACCTGCTCGCTGGTTTGGAATACGCCGTCGGCGTTCCAGTCAATCCAGGCCCTGGCTTTTTCGGCGTTGTAAAGACCAGTCGTAACGCTCAGGGTGCTGGCCACACCGGCAGGAATGGTTCCGGTTACCTGATTTTCCTCACAGGTATTAATAGTGTGATCGATGTAATACCGGTAGCCGTCCTCATCATAGCCACTGCTGCTATGCGAAAGCGTACCCAGCGATACGGCTGTGGGACCAATGCCGAATTGGTTACCGGAATTGGCAATTGAACCCGGAACGCAAGCGGTTGCCGGAGCCGCAATATTGGTTGGATAAACGCCCATTGGCAGGGAGGCATTAGAAGCAGCCAGCCCGCTCCGGTAGTTCACCAGTTGAAAAATGGCCCGCGTTCGTTGCCCGGCGGTAAAGCGGTTCGGACAGCTGGTGTAATTCATGATGTTATAAGTTACCGCGCCGTAAGAATTGCCGGTACAAGGGTTGGTGCCGGTAGGGCAACCGGAAACCAATGGATGTGGATCGGTGTCGCAGACCTCATCGCCATCGGTGGCACAGTTAAAGTTGGTTGGGCATGTAGTGGGACTGCTGCTGCCTGAGAAGGTGTGGGCCAGGCCCAGGCTGTGGCCCATCTCGTGGGCAATAGCCCAGTTGGTTTGGTCGTGGCGCAGCACAATACCGTCCACGTCAGAAGGCGCACCCGGATAATACGCATAGCCCGCTACGCCACCACCGTTCGCCGCCGCGCCTTGAATGTTGGTTACAATCCAGATGTTCAGATACCGGTCATTCGGCCAGCGGCTGAGGTCTTTCACCAGCACTTCGTCTGCGCCGTTGACCGCGCCGGAGCCTTGAATGCCATAAGCACTGTATCCGGCCAGCGAGCTGCCGTTTACGCGGTTGATACCTGTGGTTGCGGTGCAGGTAGGGCTGCGTTTGGCCAGCACAAACTGAATTGGAATTTTCACGCCACCGTTGTTGGTATCCGGATTAGAAGCCCAGGTAGCGCTGTAAACGGCATTGAGGTAAGACACCAGATTCTGAATCGTAGCATCGCTGGGGTTTTGCGAAGTGCCGACTGCCTGTCCGGTATGAATGATGTGGAAAACAACCGGAATTTCATAGGAAACGCTGCCACCTGCGCCGGCTATGATGCGAGCCTGCGCGCTGCTGGCCAATCGGGCGTTATAGGCAGCCCAGTCGGTTTTTTGTTGTTGCAGCCGTTGGGCGTAAGCGGGATACCGGGCGGCGAGGTCGGCGTTGGCCTCGGTGGTTCCGCAGGAAAACTGCTGGGCAAAAGCGCCGGTAAGGATCACCAGGCTGCATAAAAGCAAAAGCAGAAATTTAGAAAAGGATAGCTTTCTTCGTTTCACAGGAACGTTTGATAGGATTGGATGCAGAGGAATAGAAATGCAGGCGTGATTGACGTTTTTTCCGGAAAACTGATTTTAAAAAATCCCTGTTTTCTTAAGAAGAAATTTTTACAGCGCGCAAAACTACATAAATCCCAACCTTAATTCAATAAAAAGAAATACGATTGGGGTATTTCTTTTAAAATTCAGTAGATATACGCATCGAATCATTTTTATAAATCCAAAACCACTATCAAACCTATAAACTGCATACACCCATCAATCCTCTAAACCCTAATCCTCCTTTCCTACCTTCGCGCTTCCCATGTCCACCCCCGATAACCGTTACGCGCTGCGCGGCGTTTCTGCCGGAAAAGAAGAAGTGCATGCTGCTGTGGCTCGCCTCGACCACGGCCTTTTTCCAAAAGCATTCTGCAAAATCTACCCCGACATCTGGGGCGGCGACCCGGCCTGGTGCAACCTGATGCACGCCGACGGCGCCGGAACCAAAGGCATTCTGGCCTACCTCTACTGGAAAGAAACTGGCGATATCTCCGTTTGGGAAGGCATCGCCATTGATGCCATTGTAATGAATACCGACGACCTGCTGTGTGTGGGTGCCACTGGGCCTTTTACCTATTCGAGCACCATTGGCCGCAACAAAGGGTTGATTCCGGGCGAAGTGCTTTCCCAAATCATCAACGGTACCCAACGCTATTTCGACGCGTTGCGTGAATATGGCATTGACATTACGTTTATGGGCGGCGAAACCGCCGACCTCGGCGATGCGGTGCGCACCATTGTAGTGGATGGCACCATGGCCGCCCGCATGAAGCGCGACGACCTTGTAACGACTGACAACCTCCGCCCCGGCGACGTGGTGGTTTCGCTCGCTTCTTATGGAAAAGCGATTTATGAAGATGCTTACAATAGCGGCATTGGCTCCAACGGACTGACCTCGGCGCGCCACGAAATGCTCAGCCATTACTACGCGGAAGCGTTTCCGGAAAGTGTGGACCCGGCCTTGCCAAAAGAAGTGGTTTACAACGGTAAATACCGCCTGACCGACGCAACTGAAACCGGCTTAGATGTGGGAAGACTGCTGCTTTCACCCACCCGTACCTATGCCCCCGTTGTGCTTCAAATATTGCAAAATTTCCGGAAAAATATTCATGGAATTATTCATTGCAGCGGCGGCGCACAAAGCAAAATCCTGCATTACCTGCCTTCGTCAATGCGGGTGGTGAAAGACAATCTACTGCCCGAACCGCCGCTTTTCCGGATGATTCAGGAAGCCGCCGGAACGAGCTGGAAGGAAATGTATCAAGTCTTTAATATGGGACAACGATTGGAAATCTACACCGATGCCGAAACGGCTGCCGCGATTGTGGAGATTTCCGGAAAATTCGGTATTGAAGCGCAGATTAGCGGCCGGGTAGAAGCCGCCGAAACCAAAGAAGTCATCGTAGAAAGCGCCCATGGCCGCTTTTCCTACCAGTAGAGCCGCGATTCATCGGTCTCTCTCCGAGACAAAAGAAGATAGACCAACGAAAAATCGTAGCCTGTAGAGCCGCCCAATCCGGACTTCTCTTTTCCCCAATAAAAAAGACGCCCATCTGGAGCGTCTTTTTTATTAGAACTAATTTTCGGAATATTTCTATTTCAGTGGGTTGGCGGTAATCTTGTATTTGCTGTCCAGCTGAATTTCGGTTCCGGCAGGCGGAATGGCATTCACATCCGCCGCCACCGTCACGGTTACGCTGTCTTTTATGAAATATTCCTTCAGGTTGGCATCCACCACATCAAGCGATATGGAAGCGGCATCCTTAGGGAAAGGACTTTTCTTGGCAACCACCACTTCCGACATGCCGGGAGCCGAGATGCGAAGTTCCACCGAGTTCATAAAGTTGAGATTCTGACCGGCGGGTGCCAGCGGCGAAAGGGTAAAGCTGGATAGTTTCACGGCGACCAGCTTGTCGAGGCTTGTATTGTAGTCTTCCGCAATTTTCCGCATTTCTGTTGGAAACGTAAAAGAAAAAGGCGGCAGGGCAGCCGTCCCGCCTGGAATTGGAACGGGTGTTGCCGAAGTATCCACCGTAGCGCCTTCCGGAAACGTTACGTTAAACGAATACGGCTGCGTAAAAGTAATGTCGGTCAGCTTGCTCAGCGCATCCTTATTGCAACCTGCAAACGAAAGTGCGGTGGCTGAAAAAAGAAGGGTGTGGAAAATTCTTTTCATAGATAAAAAGTTTAAAGCTCCGCGAAGATAAACGTTCCTAAAGTTTAAATGCATTTTCAGGAGGAAAAATACCTATAAGCAGGTATTATAAAACTTCTTTTCCGCGAGTCCGTAAATTTGCGCCGAGATGAATAGCATATTGCCGTCGGTAGCATTCCACACGCTGGGTTGTAAATTAAATTTTTCGGAAACCTCGGCCCTCAGCCGGCAGCTCGAAGCACAGGGCTTTCCCCGGAAAGCTTTCGACGAGGCCGCCGATGTGTATGTGCTCAATACCTGCTCCGTTACCGAAAACGCCGACAAAGAATGCCGCATGCTGGTGCGCCGCATTCAGCGCCGCGCCCCGGAAGCGCTGGTGGTGATTACCGGTTGCTACGCCCAGCTCAAACCCAAAGAAATTATCCAAATTCCAGGGGTGGATCTGGTGCTCGGTGCAGCAGAGAAATTCCAGCTTTCGGCCCATCTGCGCACGCTTTCCAAAGGCGCGGCGCGGGTGGCCTGCAATGATATTGAAACCGTAGAAGGCTTTCACGCGGCGCATTCAGAGGGCGACCGCACCCGCACCTTCCTCAAAGTGCAGGACGGCTGCGATTACACCTGTTCGTTCTGCACCATTCCGCAGGCGCGGGGCCACAGCCGCAGCGACAGCATTCGGGGCGTGGTGGAGCGGGTAACAGAAATTGCCGCCGGCGGGGCGAAAGAAGTAGTGCTGACCGGTATCAACCTTGGCGATTTCGGCAAAGGCTACGACGGAGGCAAGCGGCGCGAAGAAAACTTTTATGACCTTATCCGTCAGCTGGATGAAATTTCCGGAATCGAGCGCTACCGGATTTCCTCTATCGAGCCTAACTTGTTGACCGATGACATCATCCGGTTTGTGGCAAGCTCAAAGCGGTTTATGCCGCATTTCCATATTCCATTGCAAAGCGGCAGCAATGCCATTCTCGCCAAAATGCGCCGCCGCTACCAGCGCGAGCTTTATGCCGACCGCATTTCCACCATCAAAGCCCTGATGCCGCATGCCGGAATTGGGGTAGATGTAATTGTGGGCTTTCCCTCCGAAAGCGACGAGCATTTTGTGGAAACGCACGATTTCCTGCAAAGCCTGCCGGTAACCTATCTGCACGTTTTTACCTACTCGGAGCGCGCCAATACCGATGCGCTGGCCATCAAGCCGGTGGTGCCTGTGAACATCCGCCATGACCGCAACAAGGCTTTGCGGGTGCTTTCGCTGGAAAAACAAACCGCTTTTCAGCAGCAATTTTCCGGAACGGCGCGACCGGTGCTGTGGGAAAAAAGTGCCAAGGGCGGCATTATGCACGGCTATACCGACAATTACATCGCCGCCGAAACGCTCTATGACGCCGCGAAAGCCGGAACGATTGAAGCCTGGCAGATTTAAAATTTTTCGGAAAGCGTCTTTTGTCATCCCGGAACGGGATCTCACGTTATTCTGAGATCCCGTTCCGGGATGACAAAAAAACTGTAAACAACCCCGCTTTTTCCAATGTTTCCCTTTTAAGATAGACCGTATGTAGTTGATTTTATCTAAAAAGGTACTTAGCAGCGCCGTCCGCGCCTTTTGCTGCCCTTTTCGCGCCCTACGCAGGTGAAAAATGGCCTTTAGTTAATTAATAATATTCATTCGTTGAGTGTTCCGGGGTTTACGAAGCCCGTTCCGCGTGTTACGCCACTCAAAACTGGCATTACGCAGCCCAAATCTCGCGTTTCGTTAAGTAATCCTCATAATATGTTTGGCTTCTAAAGCTGTGGAAGGGCCAGCGCGGTTTCTTTTCCGAAAGTCTCCGCTCTATATTCGCCCAAAGTCTTTATTTTGAATCTGTTTTTTCGTCAGGCAGCTCGTCATTTCCGGAAAATCCTGCTGGTTTACCTGCTCGGAATCGCGTTTTTTACCCTTTTCCGGCTGTTATTGGTGCTCACAAACGGCCCTGCCGTGAGCGCCATTGGTACGCAAAAATGGAGTCTGCTCGCCCGTGCCTTCTTTATGGGCTGGCGTTTCGATACGGTGATTGCTTGCTACCTGCTGGCCTTACCGGTTGTGGTGCTGTCGGTACTTTTCCTGTTTTCGGTTTTGAGGAAGGCAGCCTTGCGGGCAATTTATGTGTTTATCGGCCTCTTTTTTTCGATTGCCTTTCTGGCCTGCGCTACTGATATTCCTTTTTTTAATTACTTTTTTGCCCGTCTCAACAGCACCGTTTTCAACTGGACGGCCAACGCTGGTTTTGGGGTTAAGATGATTGCCACCGAGCCGCGCTATCTCGTTTTTGCCCTGGTGTTTGTGGGCGTTGTGGCGCTGTATCTGTGGGGCCTGCGAAGGATTTACCGCAGTCATGTGCAGGTCTTGAAAACCGATCCGGTAGGCGTTTCGGTGCGGCAAAAACTAACGGTGCTGCCTTTCGTGCTGGTGGTTTTTGGATTGATCTTCCTGGGTATCCGCGGGCGGCTGGAGCAGAAATCGCCGTTGCATCCCGGCATGGCCGTTTTCAGCAATAATGCTTTTATCAATCAACTGGGCCTCAATCCGGTATTTACGCTTTTGCGCAGCACGCTGGACAATCAAAACCCGGAAAACCAACGCTTTCATAAGCTCGACGACGCGGTGGCGTTGGGAACAATGGCCCGGCTGCTGGGGGCCGATTCCAGCCTGAAAGATGTTTCGCCCATTGCCCGTTATGAAACGTCGGAAGCGCCGATGCAGGGACGCAACGTGGTGCTGGTGATGATGGAAAGCATGAGCGCTGCCAAGATGGGGCGGTTCGGAAATAAAGATAACCTCACGCCTTTTCTGGATAGCCTGGCCGCGCAGTGCTGGTCGTTTGACAATACTTACAGCGCCGGCCTTCATACCTATAATGGGGTGTACAGTACGCTTTTTGCCCATCCGGCGATTATGCACCGGCATAGCATGGAAGTGCTGAAAATTCCGGAAATGGCGGGCTTCCCCAACGTACTGAAACGCAACGGCTATCAAAGTATTTTCTTTACCACCCACGACGAAGTGTTCGACAATATGAGCGGTTTCCTCACGGCCAATGGCTTTGACCAAATCGTGGGGCAAAAAGACTATCCGGCGGAAGAAGTGAAAAGCACGCTCGGCGTGCCGGATGAATTTATGTTTCGGTTTGCCGTTCCCCAAATATCGGCATTGGCGGCAGCCGGGAAACCTTTCTTCGCGGCGTTTATGACCGCTTCTGATCATGGCCCTTATGTGATTCCGGAAAATGTTGGGTTTCAGCGCCGTCATAAAGACGATCAGCAGGCTGTTGTGGCTTACGCCGACTGGTCGGTGCGGAAGTTTATGGAGTATGCAGCCGCCCAAAGCTGGTATGACAGCACGGTGTTTGTTTTTGTGGCCGACCATGGTGGGCTGGTGGGGCAGAATGCCTATGATATTGCATTTTCCTACCACCACATTCCGTTTTTGATTTACGCGCCCGGCGCTACGCCAGCGGCTGCTTTTCCGCAGTTGGGGTTGCAAACGGATGTGTTTGCAACGGTTACCAGTTTGGTGTTGCCGCGTTTTGTAAACAATACGTTTAGCGTCAATCTCCGGAAAACGATGCGGCCTTACGCGGTTTTTTCTGCCGATACCAAGCTGGCCTGCCTCAATGATTCGTTGCTTTATATCTGGCGCACCGAAGCCGATCCGGGTCTTTATTTTTATCAAGGCAACCACACGGAAAATGAAATTGCCCGTTATCTGGCGCTGGCCGATTCGATGCAGAAGATAGCCTTTTCGTGGTTGCAAACCTCCGAATGGATGCTGCAAAACAATAAAACCAAGCTGCCCTGACGGTCTTTCCCCAGGCCCGAAAAAGCCCTTTATTTTCCGGAAAATAAAGGGCTTTGTTTGAGTACTAAATATTGGCAGGCGCAGGCATTACCGCTTATTGGTTTTGCGCTTTTTCTCCAGTTCTGCTTCGGCAGCCTTGCGCATTTCGCTCATTTCGGCTTCCGTAAGATCGCTTTGGTTGATCGTGCTTTCAACGGGAGCGCCTTGCTCCAGGATTTCGGCATTGGCTCCTTCGGCGGCCTGCTTGTCGCGGAAGTAGCTGCGAAACAGGATGTTGCCTTGCAGCGCTTTCATGTTTTCGCTAAAGTTGTAGGCGGCCTGATTGATGTTTTTGACGGCTTCATCGGCACTGGCCATGGCTTTATTGGCATTGGCGGCTGCACCATTGAGGCTTTTGGCGAGGTTGTCGGTGTAGAGAAGCTGTCCAACCGAACCTTTTCCGGAACGCACCTGCGAGCCCAGATCGGCAAAGGCGGCGCTCATGCGGTTGGCGTTAGACATAGTTCCTTCAATCTGCACGGCGAGGTCGTCGTTATACATCAGGCGGCCAATAGTGCCTTTTCCACCCCGGATTTCGGTGGCAATATCGGCGAGGGCAGCGGTAATCACATTGGCGTTGTCGGCTACGGCGGTGAATTTGGCGATTACCTTGTCGTAGTCGGTTGGGTTTTGAGAAATGATTTTCTGGCCATCTTTTAGCGGCGTTTGGCTTTGGTGGCCGGGCGCAATGGTAATCAGCTTATCGCCCATCAGGCCGTCGGAGCCAATGGTGGCCACTGCATCTGATTTGATATATGGCTGGTATTTGGTTTTAATCCGCATATCTACGCGCACGGTGCTGTCGTTGATAACCGTGATGTTTTCGACTGCGCCGGCGGTAATGCCGGCAAAGCGAACATTATTGCCGATTTGAAGGCCGCCTACGTTGTTGAACGTACCATATACCTTATAGGTTTTGGTGAAAAGGCTTTTGGAACTTCCAATAAAGAAAATCCCCAACACCAGAAGCACCAATCCCACAAGCGTGAAAAGGCCGATGCGTATTTTTTGAGAAGTTGTTGTGGCTTGCATACCCGTATAATCTTAAGCAGGTTGGAAAAAGGACCGGACAAATTCATCCGGCGAGTTGGAAAGCTCGTCAAACTGCCCTTCGGCAGTTACGACGCCTTCTTTCATAACAATAATGCGGTCGCCGGTAATCCGGGCGCACTCCATGTCGTGGGTGATGATAATCGAAGAGATGTTGTATTTCTTTTGCATTTTCCGGATCAGCTCGCTGATTTCGCGCGAGGTAATCGGGTCGAGGCCGGTGGTAGGCTCGTCATAAAGCATGATTTCCGGTTTTAAAATCAGGGTGCGGGCAAGACCAATGCGTTTGCGCTGACCCCCCGAAAGATCTGACGGCATTTTGTTCATTGCATCCACCAGCCCCACACCTTCGAGCACTTCCTTGACGCGGCTTTCGATTTCAGCGTCGTCTTTGAGCTTTAAAACACGCGTGAGTGGAAATGCCAGGTTATCGAAAACGGTCATCGAGTCATACAGCGCACCACTCTGAAACAAAAAGCCAATCCGGATGCGCAGTTCGCGCAGGCCTACTTCATCCAGGTCTTTGACTTCTTCTCCAAAAACCTTCAGCGTGCCGGAATCCTGCCGCAGCATTCCCACCATGCACTTAATGGAAACCGATTTTCCGGTCCCGGATTTCCCCAGTACAATCAGGTTTTCACCGCGGTAGAGTTTATAGCTCAGGTCGGTCAGGACTTTGTTTTTGCCAAAAGCTTTTGCCAGATGTTCTACGTCTACGACCACTTCTTGGCCCGAAGCGCTATTCGCGGGGGCAGGGCCCTCCGCCGGCTTTGCACCGGTCTGAGAGGAGTCCGTTAAGGTCACATTCAGGGGGGCTTTCATAGAATCTAATATAAATTAAGTGTAGGCAAAAACACTGGTAAGTTGCACGGCAATCGCATCAAGCACAATCACCCACAGCGAGGCGCTGACCACCGCGCTATTGGCTGCCACGCCCACGCTTTCCGTGCCGCGGTCCGAGTTGTAGCCTTTGTAGGAGCCTACAAAGCCGATGGCAAAGCCAAAAAAGATGGTTTTAATAAATGCCGGAATCAGATCCGAAAACTCCAGCGAGCCAAATGCTTTGTTGAAATAAACCGACCACGCGACCTTGTTATTGATGTTGGAAGCCACCCAACCGCCCACCAGTGCCAGGGCATCGGCCATAAGTGTTAAGATGGGAATCATCACCGTGCAGGCCAGAATGCGGGTTACCACCAGGTATTGCATCGGTGATGCACCGGAAACTTCCATCGCGTCGATCTGCTCGGTAACTTTCATAGAGCCCAGTTCGGCACCAATGGAAGAAGCCACTTTGCCGGCGCAAATCAGGGCGATGATGACCGGCCCCACTTCGCGGATTACCGAGATGGCCACCATGCTGGGCACAAAGCTTTGCGCACCAAATTCTTTCATCGTAGGCTCGCTTTGCAGCGTCAATACAAAGCCCAGAATGAAACCCGTAATTCCGCAAAGGGAAAGCGATTTATAACCAATCAGATAGCACTGGCGCACAAATTCGCCCCATTCAAAGCCAGTCCGGAATAAGTTCCGGAAAAAAGCGCCCATAAAACGTACCTGGTCGCCTGCGGCAAGCAAGGGCTTTTCCCAGAAAGGAGGGGCGGTCGTAGGTTGCGACATAGAAAAATACCAGAAAACGGGGGTAAACGCGTTTCTCAAAAAACGCTTCTTTATAATCCAATACAGAACCGTGCCAAACTGTTTTCAAACGGGTTGGAACAGGTTTTAAAAGCCATCTGTTTTCCGGAAAAAGAAGATCCTTTCCCGGATGGATTGAGGGGGTGCTTTCTCCAATGAGACGCTCCATTTGTGCATCTCTACATTAAAAGACGGCATTTACCGAAGCGCGCTTTAAGCGGTCGTTGATGGCAACACCAAGTCCGTTTTCCGGAACGGCCTGGGCCAAAATCACGTCGGCTTCTTGACTATTGGCCCAATGCAGCGCAGCAAAAAGGTTTTGAGCCGCTTCGGTCAAAGTGCCTTTTGGAGAAAGAACAAATTCCGGAAAATGGGAGGAAAAAGGCTTTTCAAAAAGAATCAGTGCGGCACGTTTACCTTCTGCAAAAGGCAGCAGTTCCGGAATGGAAGCCCCGAAATACAAAGGTTTTCCGGGTGCATAATGACTGCGCAACTGGCCCGGCGCTACGGGATGATTTTCGGGTTTGTTTTGAAGTAAGACCGGAACGCCCAAAACCGTTTCAATCGCTTCGCGGGAAATGCCGCCGGAGCGGTACAAAACCGGTTGGCCGCTTTCCTCAAAACCAATAATCGTAGATTCTAAACCCACTTCGCTTGGGCCGCCGTCCAGTATATAAGGAATGCGACCGGAAAGGCCTTTGGCCACATGCGCTGCCGCAGTCGGGCTGATGGTAGTAAAAAGGTTGGCGCTGGGCGCGGCCAGCGGGAACGGCAAAAGCGCCAATAGTTTCCGGAAAAGCGGGTGGGCGGGAACGCGCACGGCCACCCGTGAACTGCCTGCGGTTACCAGGTCAGGGATGGCGCTTTTCTTCGGCAAGAGCAAGGTAAGCGGGCCAGGCCAGAATTTTTGCGCCAAAAGACGGGCGGCCTCCGGAATATTTTCTGCCACGCCAAAAGCCGCTTCGGCGTCCCTGAAATGAACAATCAACGGATTGAACTGCGGCCGCTTCTTGGCCCTAAAAATTTTCAAGACTGCCTGTTCCGAAAAGGCATTTGCCGCAAGTCCATACACCGTTTCGGTGGGGATTGCCACCACTTCACCAGCTTCTAAGAGCTGAGCTGCAAAGGAAAGATCGGTTCCGGTCTTGGTGTGCAAAGCAGGTTTTGAAGGGCTGTAATTTCCGGAAATGAAGCGAATGATTTCCGGAAATTTCCGGAAACTTTAGCGGGCGAAAGTGCCAAAGACCGGGAAGATGGCAGACGTAAAGGTGTCTATATTGAGAGAAGTATCCGGCGCAATCGGATCTTTTACAACAAAATAGCCGTCATATTTTGTTGTCAGATAATCAAAACTGTAACGCGAGCGAACGCTGTCCTTGACCATGCCGCCTTTACCGGTTCCGGCCATATTTTTAGCAAACACATCGGCATCAAACTCTGTTTCATATCCATAGCTAAGTGTGCTGTCGGCGCGGCGCACGCCTACCGGAAAAATCTCGCCGGCCGGTGCGTTGAAAAGCGAAACGGTAATGAGTGTTTTTTCCAGTGGCCGCTCCTCCAGAACGACCGTTGCGCGCATAGAATCCAGCTTGGTGCGGCGGTTGTAATAGGGCAGCCGATCCACGACCTGACCGGTGTTGAAGCTGTAATTATAAACCTGCCGGCGATACACTTTTGCAGCATCAATCGGGTCGTCTTTTTTACAGGAAAAAGCCAGAATGGAAAGCACTGCCAGCAGGGCGGAAAAAGTAAGGCGCATGATCGGAAAACCAGAAACAGAGGTCCAAAATAAGACGCAGCGCTGATTTTCGGAAATTTAGCTTTGAAAGGGCGTTTAAAGAAACCGCTGAAAACGGCTGCTTTCCGGAAATCTAAGCTACTTTTACAGCCCCAAGGGCCGGTGAGGGCGAGTGTTCTGAGAAGGGGTTAAATATTCGTTATTAAAAATTATGTAAGGTCGTGTATTTTTGGAACGCAATTTGCTATAAATAAAGGCAACTTTTCGTACCTTCGTAATCCCTTACCGGAAGGGTTCCTGCGCGTGCCTCTTTTCTCTTTGGTAAAATACTGCTGAAAATCAACCTCTTATCCTACGTACAGACCCCCTCTGTATGTGGGCTTTTTGGTGTCTTTAATACTTTTTAAATCCCCCTATTTCTCCACCCTAATCTTTTTTAGGCGTTTTTAATAAAATTATGGTTCCACAAAAGACAACCGCTACCGGCCGGATCAACTTCGGTAAAATCCACGACGTTGCCGATACGCCCGATCTGCTGGCCATTCAGCTGCAATCCTTTCAGGACTTTTTCCAGCTGGAGACCACGCCGGACAAGCGCGACAACGAAGGACTGTTTCGCGTGTTTAAGGAAAATTTCCCGATTTCCGACACCCGCAACATCTTTGTCCTGGAGTTTCTGGATTACTTTGTTGACCCGCCCCGCTACACTATTGAAGAGTGTATGGAGCGCGGACTTACTTACAGTGTTCCGCTGAAAGCCAAGCTGAAGCTGAGCTGTAACGACGAAGAGCACGTGGACTTTGAGACCATCGTTCAGGACGTGTTTCTCGGCAACATTCCCTACATGACCCCACGCGGTACCTTCGTGATCAACGGAGCGGAGCGCGTGGTGGTGTCGCAGCTGCACCGCTCGCCGGGCGTATTCTTCGGCCAGAGCGTGCACCCGAACGGCACTAAAATTTACTCGGCCCGCGTGATTCCGTTTAAAGGCGCGTGGATGGAGTTTGCCACCGATATCAACAACGTGATGTATGCGTACATTGACCGGAAAAAGAAGTTTCCGGTTACCACGCTGCTGCGCTCTATTGGTTACGAAACGGACAAAGACATTCTGCAACTCTTCGGTATGGCCGACGAGGTGAAGGCCGATCGCAAAACGCTGGAAGCCAACCTGGGCCGCCGCCTCGCCGCGCGCGTGCTGCGCTCCTGGACAGAAGATTTTGTGGATGAAGATACCGGCGAAGTGGTGAGCATTGAGCGGAACGAAGTGCTGCTGGACCGCGACGCCGTTCTGGACGACTATAACCTGGACACGATTGTAGAGCTGGGCATCCCGACGGTTTTCCTTCAAAAAGAAGAAGTTTCCGGCGATTTCAGCATTATCTACAACACGCTGAACAAGGATACTTCCAACTCGGAGCTGGAAGCCGTTCAGCACATCTACCGCCAGCTGCGCGGTTCGGATGCGCCGGATGACGAAACGGCCCGTGGTATTATAGATAAACTGTTCTTCTCCGACAAACGCTACGACCTCGGCGAAGTAGGCCGTTATAAAATCAACCGCCGCCTCGGTCTGGATGTGAATCTGGACTCAAAAGTGCTTTCCAAGGACGATATTATTACCATCATCAAATATCTCGTTCGCCTCACCAACGGCAAGGCCGAGATTGATGATATTGACCACCTGAGCAACCGTCGCGTGCGCACGGTGGGCGAGCAACTGTTTGCCCAGTTTGGCGTGGGTCTGGCCCGGATGGCCCGGACGATCCGCGAGCGGATGAACGTGCGCGACAATGAGGTGTTTACCCCAATCGATCTGATCAACGCGCGGACGCTGTCTTCGGTTATCAACTCGTTCTTTGGTACCTCGCAGCTGTCGCAGTTCCTCGACCAAACCAACCCGCTGTCGGAAATCACCCACAAGCGCCGGATTTCGGCCCTCGGACCCGGTGGTCTGAGCCGCGAGCGCGCAGGCTTTGAGGTGCGCGACGTGCACTACTCGCACTATGGCCGCCTTTGCACCATTGAAACGCCGGAAGGACCCAACATTGGTCTGATTTCCACGCTTTGCGTCCACGCTAAAATCAACGATATGGGCTTTATTGAAACCCCGTATCGCAAGGTGAAAGACGGCAAGGTGGATTTGAAAAAACAAACCTACCTGTCGGCGGAAGAAGAAGACCTCGCCAAAATTGCCCAGGCCAACGTGCCACTGGACGAGAAAGGCCACTTTGTGGAAGACCAGATTCGCGCCCGCGAAACCGGCGACTTCCCGATTCTGGCCCCGGACGAGGTAGAATACATGGACGTGGCACCGAACCAGATTGTAGGTCTTTCGGCCTCGCTGATTCCGTTCCTGGAGCATGATGACGCCAACCGTGCCCTGATGGGTTCGAACATGCAACGTCAGGCCGTGCCGCTGATTCGTCCGCAGGTTCCGATTGTAGGTACCGGTCTGGAAGGCCGCGCTGCCCGCGACGCGCGGATTCAATTCCACGCGGAAGGCGACGGCGTGGTGGAATACGTGGACGCCAACGAAATCCACGTGCGCTACAATCGCAATGACAAGGCGCGTCTGGTTTCGTTTGAAGACGACCTCCGGAAATACACGCTGACCAAGTACGTTAAAACCAACCAAAGCACCTCTATCACCCTGAAGCCGGCGGTTCGTAAAGGCCAAAAGGTGAAAACCGGCGACTTCCTCACCGAAGGGTACGCAACGCAGGCGGGTGAACTGGCGCTGGGTCGCAACCTGAAAGTGGCGTTCATGCCGTGGAAAGGGTACAACTTTGAGGATGCCATCGTGATTAACGAAAAGGTGGTGCGCGAAGACCTCTTTACCTCTATCCACATTGATGAATATGAGCTGGAAGTGCGCGACACCAAGCTGGGCGAAGAAGAGCTGACCTCCGACATCCCGAACGTTTCGGAAGAAGCCACAAAGGATTTGGATGAAAACGGCCTCATTCGGATTGGTGCCCACATCAAGGAAGGCGATATCCTGATTGGTAAAATCACCCCGAAAGGCGAAACCGACCCGACACCGGAAGAAAAGCTGCTCCGCGCCATCTTCGGCGACAAGGCAGGCGACGCGAAAGACGCTTCGCTGAAAGCACCGTCCGGCATTGAGGGTATTGTGATTAAAAAACAACTTTTCCAGCGCACCAAGAAAGACAAAAACTCCAAGGCGCGCGAGAAAGGACAGCTGGAGAAAATTGAAGACGTACACAGCAAAAACCTGACGGCGGTCAAAGACCTCCTGATGGACAAGCTGATGACCCTGCTGAAAGACAAGTCTTCTGCGGGTGTTTCCAACAACTTCGGTGAGGTGATTATCGGCAAAGGCAGCAAGTTCAACCCGAAAAACCTCGGCGCGATTGACTTCCAGAATGTGAATCCGCTGGGCTGGACGGGCGAAGACGAAACCGATGACCTGCTGAACCAACTGCTGCACAACTACAGCATTAAGTACAACGAAGAGCTGGGCCGCTACAAGCGCGAGAAGTTCAACCTCTCTATCGGCGACGAACTGCCGGCAGGCGTGCTGAAACTGGCGAAAGTGTACCTCGCGGCTAAGCGCAAGCTGAAAGT
>JAEWBT010000082.1 GCA_023391015.1 Bacteroidota bacterium | reverse complement strand
TTTAATTTTCCGGAAACATTTTCGGAAATGCACCGGGCCTGCTGTACGTTTGCACCCAAACTTTTTTCTAACGCATGGAGTCTTCCGTTCTTCAACTCATGCAGGACATGGAGCACGAGCAGGTTGTGTTCTGTCAGGATCCCGCATCCGGCCTCAAAGCCATTATTGCCATTCACAACACCACCCTCGGCCCGGCCCTCGGCGGCACGCGGCTGTGGCCCTATAAAACCGACGGCGAAGCCGTTGTGGACGCCCTGCGCCTTTCCCGTGGCATGACCTACAAGGCAGCTATTTCCGGACTGAACCTCGGCGGCGGCAAGGCGGTGATCATCGCCGATCCGGCCAACAAATCAGAAATGCTGTGGCGTCGCTACGGCAAGTTTGTGGATTCGCTCGGCGGTAAATACATCACCGCTGAAGATGTCAATACTTCGGCCCGCGACATGGAGTTTATCTCCCTCGAAACCAAAAGCGTTACCGGCGTTCCGGAATATATGGGCGGCTCCGGCGACCCTTCTCCCTTCACTGCCTATGGCGTATTTACCGGCATGAAAGCCGCGGCTAAAAAACGCTGGGGTAACGATAGCCTCGAAGGCAAAACCGTACTGGTGCAAGGCGTGGGCCACGTGGGTCAGTATCTCGTTGGCCACCTCGTAGAAGCCGGTGCCAAGGTGAAAATCTCTGACATCAACGATAAAAATCTCAAAATGGCCAAGGATGCACATCCGGGTATCGCCATTGTGGAGAACAATAATATTTTCGCCGAAGACATGGACATCTACGCGCCCTGCGCGCTGGGTGCCACGCTCAACAGCGAATCCATTGCACAGATGAAGGCCAGCGTGGTGGCCGGTGCTGCCAATAACCAACTGGCCGACGAAAACGTACACGGTCCGATGCTCATCGAGCGCGGCATCCTGTATGCGCCCGACTTCCTGATCAACGCCGGTGGCCTCATCAACGTCGCTGCCGAGCTGGAGACTTACAACGTGGACCGCGTGAAAGGCAATGTGGAAAAAATCTACGACCGCACCCTCGAAATCTTTGATTTCAGCGAGCGCGAAGGCATCCACACCCAGAAAGCAGCCATGCGTCTGGCTCAGCAGCGCATCGACGACATTGGGAAAGTGCACTCCCGGATGTAAGCATTTCCGGAAATAGTAACCGTTTTACAACAAAAACACCTGTCAGGTTTCGGAAACCTGACAGGTGTTTTTGTTTCCGGGCAAAGAACGCGCCTCCTGGCGCTTTCCTACAACTTGATCTTTATGTCTTGATTCTTATATCTTGATACTTTCGCCCTCCTCTTTTGTCTTTTGTCTTTCTACTTTTGTCTTTCTACTTCCCCATGCAATTCAACTTCCCCAATCAAACCGGTTTTTATAAAGGCAAAGTCCGCGACGTGTACAGCATCGGCAACGAGCGCGTGGTGATGGTGGTCTCCGACCGCATCTCAGCCTTCGATGTGGTGCTGCCCCGCCCCATTCCTTACAAGGGCGCAGTGCTCAACGGTATTGCCGCCCAGATGCTCGACGCGACCGCCGACATCCTGCCCAACTGGAAAGAAGTCGTGCCCGCTCCGAACGTTACCATCGGCAAGAAATGCGAAACCTATCCGGTGGAAATGGTGGTGCGCGGCTACCTGACTGGCCACGCCTGGCGGACGTACAAGGCTGGTGGGCGTGAACTCTGCGGCGTGGCACTGCCGGAAGGCATGGTGGAAAATCAGCCTTTCCCCCACCCGATTATCACCCCTACCACCAAAGCCCACGAAGGCCACGATGAAGATATTTCCCGCGAAGAAATTATTCGTCGGGGCATTGTTCCGGAAGGCGAATACGAACAGCTGGAAAACTACGCACAGGCGCTTTTCCAACGTGGCGGCGAAATTGCCCGGCAGCGCGGGCTGATTCTGGTGGATACCAAATATGAATTCGGGCAGCGCGACGGAGTCATTTATCTCATCGACGAAATCCACACGCCCGATTCTTCGCGGTATTTCTATGAAGAAGGCTTTGAAGAACGGCTTCAAAAAGGAGAACCTCAAAAACAGCTTTCCAAAGAGTTTGTGCGCGAATGGCTGATGGCAGGCGGATTTTCCGGAAAAGAAGGCCAGCAAATTCCCGAAATGACCAACGCCGTAGTGACGGGCATCTCCGAGCGCTATATTGAGCTGTATGAAAAGGTAACCGGCCATACGTTCCGCCCCCAGGACCTTTCGGACACGCAGGTAGAAGCGCAGGTAGTCGAGGCGTTGCAAAATCTGGAAGGAAAGCCATAGTTATTTCCGGAAAGTCCTCTTAAAAGCAAACCGTCTCGCGCAGTCTTTCGGCAATTTCTGCTTCCCAGCGGGCCTGTTCGTTGCGGTCAATACCATGAAGGGTTTCCAGATCATAGCGGGCCTGCTCTTCGGCAGTAGCGCGATTGGCGTCGTTGTAGATCTGGCGAAGCTGTTCCTTAAAAGTGGCGGGCCGGAAAGCCGCCGAGGCAATCTGTTCTTTCAGCTTGCAGGCATAGATAGCGGCAATATCGAAATGGGTTTGTTCGTGGCGCAAAATTTCCGGTGTGCGCCCGGCAGGCTTCATCCAAGAAGTGTTGGGAGCCATCACCAGCGATAGGGTAACAATCGCATCGGTGCGGTTGCCCACCGTGCGCGATTTCATCTGATAACCAATAACGGCTACGGTTTGGGCCACGTTACCAGGTGGTGCATTTTCCGGAACCACACCAACAAAATCATCGTAGGTCAGCGGGCGCTGCCGGTTGTAGCGCAGGCTGCCGTCGGTCGGAAAACTGTTATCAAAACGGACGGTCACCACCATTTCCACCGGGTTGTTTGCAAAAGTCTGGATACCCAGAAACACCAAAACCAGCAGTAAAAAGCTTTTCAAAAAAGTATTTTTCATTTCAGATAAAGAACCAACCGCAGAGACGCGCAGCCTTTGAGAATGTTTAAAAATACCTTCAAAATACCAGCGCAGCAAAAATGCGCGTTACCTTTAGCCACAATCTCATAAAAAGTCTTTTCCACTGTCTCGCATGAACACCACCGCTACCGGACAACGCACCATTCGCGCGCCCAAAGGCACTGACCTGAACTGTAAAAACTGGGTTTCGGAAGCCGCCTTCCGGATGATTCAAAACAACCTCGACCCTGAAGTGGCCGAGCGCCCCGAAGACCTCGTCGTGTATGGCGGCATCGGCAAAGCAGCGCGCAACTGGGAAGCTTTTGACGGCATTCTGGCGGCTTTGAAAGACCTGGAAGAAGACGAAACCCTGTTGGTGCAAAGCGGAAAGCCGGTGGGCGTACTGCGCTCTCATAAAGACGCGCCACGCGTCATTATCGCCAATTCCAACCTCGTGGGTCGTTGGGCCAACTGGGAGCACTTCCGCGAACTGGAAGCCAAAGGCCTGATGATGTATGGCCAAATGACCGCCGGCAGCTGGATTTACATCGGCTCTCAGGGCATCGTGCAGGGCACCTATGAAACCTACCTCTCGCTGGCCGAGCAGCACTACGGCGGCACCCTGAAAGGAACCTTAAACGTAACCGCCGGGCTGGGCGGCATGGGTGGCGCACAGCCCTTGGCCATCACCATGAACGAAGGCGTAGCACTGGTGGCTGAAATCGAAGAATGGCGGATTGAAAAGCGCCTGGAAACCCGCTACCTCGACGAATACGTAAAGGACGGCATCGACGCTGCGATTGACCGCGCGCTGGAAGCCAAGAAGAACAAAGAAGCGGTTTCTATTGGCGTGTGCTGCAACGTGGTGGATTTATTGCAACGCCTGATCGACCGGAATATCACGCCGGATACGCTCACCGATCAGACCTCGGCGCACGACCCGCTGATTGGCTATTTTCCGGAAAATATGAGTGTGGAAGAAGCCAACACGCTTCGCGACGCCAACGCAGATGAATACGTGTCGCGCTCACTCGACACGATGGCGCACCACGTAAAGCTGATGCTCGAACTGCAAAAGCGCGGGGCGATTACGTTTGATTACGGCAATAACCTGCGCGGCCAGGCCCACGACAAGCGCGGCGTGGAAAATGCCTTTGATTTTCCGGGATTTGTGCCTGCTTATATCCGTCCGCTGTTTTGCGAAGGCAAAGGCCCCTTCCGCTGGGTGGCCCTGAGCGGTGATCCGGAAGACATCCGGGTTACCGACGAAGCTTTAATGGAATTATTTCCGGAAAACAAAGGCATGCATCGCTGGCTGAAAATGGCCGGGGAGAAAATTGCGTTTCAGGGATTGCCGTCGCGCATTTGCTGGCTGGGCATGGGCGAGCGCGAAAAAGCGGGCCTTTTGTTTAACGAACTCGTCCGTTCCGGAAAAGTAAAAGCCCCTATCGTCATTGGCCGCGACCACCTCGATTGTGGCTCGGTAGCCTCCCCCAACCGCGAAACCGAAGCGATGAAAGATGGTTCCGACGCCGTAGCTGACTGGCCCATTCTGAACGCGCTGATTAACACCGCAGGCGGTGCCAGCTGGGTCTCTTTCCACCACGGCGGCGGCGTGGGGATGGGCTATAGTCTGCACGCCGGTATGGTCATTGTAGCCGATGGCACCGAAGATGCTGAACGCCGCCTCCGCCGTGTGCTCCACAACGACCCGGCCATGGGCGTACTGCGCCACCACGACGCCGGCTACGAACTGGCCAGCGAAACCGGTCGGAAGTTTGGGTTGAATGATTAACCCACGTCGTTTCCCCCCAAACAGGAATTTTTCTGTAAAAAAGGGCAATAAGCAATCACCTGCGCTTGTTGCCCTTTATATTGCCTTCTTTTCCCACACACCCTCACACCTAATCCCATTTTATGTATCGCATCGGACAAGGCATTGATTTTCACCAATTAGCAGAAGGCAAGGAATTTTGGCTCGGCGGCGTAAAGATTCCGCATTCCAAGGGCGCTGTAGCCCACTCCGACGGCGATGTTTTGCTCCACGCGCTGTGCGACGCGCTGCTGGGCGCGCTCGGCCTCGGCGACATTGGCAAACATTTTCCGGACACCGACGTCCGCTATAAAGGCATTGATTCCAAGGTACTGCTTCAACGCTGCTACAGCATGATTCGGGAAAAAGGCTACTGGCTCATCAATGCCGACTGCACGCTGCTGCTACAAGCACCTAAGATTTCTACCCATGTGGAGCTGATGCAAAAAACGATTGCTCACATCCTGCATATTTCCAAAGAAGACATTTCCATTAAAGCCACTACGGCTGAACACATGAGCTTTATTGGCCGCGAAGAAGGCGTCGTGGCTACAGCCACGGTATTGTTGCAAAAACTGTAATA
>JAEWBT010000022.1 GCA_023391015.1 Bacteroidota bacterium | reverse complement strand
GGTCGATTGGTGGCGGCTCTACCATCGCCATTTCCGTAACCTTGGGCTTGGGTGGCGGCGTAACCGTTTTGGTGGGGCGGTTGGAAACCACGCCGTAGGCAGCAATACCAATCCCCACAGCCGCAAGAAAAATCATGGCTTTCCCAACCCGCTTTGGATAGTTGCGGCGCAGCTCGTAGCTACCGTAACTTTTGTTCCGGCCTTCGTAGATAATATCCAGATAGTCGGATTTCAGAATCTTATTAACGTCCATTGTCTGTGCAGTTTTAGCGGTCAGAAATTATTGGGCCCCCATAAAATCTTTATCCACCGGGGTAATATCAATGACCGCGTAGGTTTTCACATCGTTAATCGCCATCTCGTCGAGCGCGTTCACCATGTCTTCATACGTGCTGGTCTCATCGGGCTTAATCAACACCACAGCATTGTCTTTCGGACCCAGCTGACCGGCCTGCTGCAGGGCGGCAACGGCTTTTTTCTTATCCATAATCACCTGGCGGATGCCATCAGCGCCGGGCTTGAAATAGGCCAGCTTGACTGCGGGTGGATTGTTGGGGTCGTCGGCCAGTCCTTCGTAGTAATAAACGCGGTGATTATCGCCAAGCAGCAAGGTGAGGGCGGTAGAGGCCTTGATCTTGGTTTGCTCGGTTTCGTCAATTTTTTCCTTGGCAGGCATGTTGATCTCCATCGTCTTTGGTTTCGCCATGGTGGTCGTAAACATAAAGAAGGTGATGAGCAGGAAGCCTAAGTCCACCATCGGTGTCATATCGATGCGGGTGGAGAGTTTCTTGGGTTTTTTGACCCCGGGGCCTTTCTTATGACTGCCACCCGAGGAAGTATCTATATCTGCCATAACAGTGCGGTTTTAAGGATGAATGATGAGTGATTAATGTTTAGGATTTTTTGATGTTTTGGAGCCTTTCCGGAAAGAAATGCAACACTCGTTAATCCTTATTCATTAATCATTGTGTTAGGCTTCCGTAGTGCGGGCTTCTGCAGCAGCAGTACCCGGCGGAACGGCCTTGAGGTTGGTGATGAGGTTAAACTTGTAAATCTTGTAGTTTTCCAGTGTCCGGATTACTTTTTTCACTTCCGGATAGGCCGTTTCGCTATCGGCTTTGATACAGATGCGCAGGCGGGCGTTGTTGTTGCGGGCGCTGCGAATCCAGGTAGCCAGTTCGTTGCTGACCATGTCGTTGCTGGTATCCACCGGCACGCCGGGTGCTGTTTTGTCGTAGGCTTTTTGCTCGGCTGGGCTGGCAGCAAGGTAGCTTTTCAATTGGTTAAAAGGCACCCCGATAGAAGATCCGATTTTGAAAGAATTCATCTCATCTTCCGTCAGTCCCAGGTTCTTATAACTGTTCATGTCTTCAATGAGACTGGCGCGCGTTTTCTGGTTGTCCACCGAGAAGAAAATACGGCCATCTTTATCCACCGTCAGCATCATAATGTCGTTATCGGGCAGCGGGATTTCGGAGATCGAAGAAGGCGTAGAAACCACGACCGGCTCATCAGGCTTAAACTTCGTGGCCAACATAAAGAAGGTGAGCAGCAGAAAAGCCACGTCGGTCATCGCCGTCATGTCCACAAAAGTGCTTTTCCGCGCCATTTTTACCTTAGGCATAAAGAGATATTGAAGGTTAGGAGTTAGGGGTGAAGGGCCGCATTTAAACTTCAGAATCCAGGAATCAAAAACCAGCATTCAGAAACCAAAGGCCAAGGGTCAAAAATTGGCTGTCAGAACAAAATATTTTCGGAAGTCAGCCTTGCGCTTCTGTCTTGAAAATCCTCCGTTCTTGATGTTTGGATTTTGAATTTGGTTTTATTGGATTTTGGCGTTTGCCATTCCCTTCTGAAAGAAAAGACGGCGATAATGGAGAATTCCACATCGCCGTCAAAACTTTTTTTACAAAATACAGAACCGGCTTTTAAAGCAGTGCTTATTTGTAGTTGGCAGCAAAGCTTTGGGTCAGGGTAAAGCCGCTTTCGTCGATACCGAAGGTAATACCGTCGATGATGGTTGTAAAGAAGTTGTAGGCAATCATCGCCACCAGCGAAGTGGTGATACCAATGGCGGTATTGATCAGGGCCTCCGAGATACCGTTGGCAAGCGCCGCTGCATCCGGTGCACCCGCCTGGCCCATCGCCTGGAAGGAACGAATCATACCGAGTACCGTACCGATCAGACCCATCAGGGTAGCGGCAGAGGTAATGGTAGAAAGGAACACCAGGTTGCGCTCCAGCATCGGCAGTTCCAGTGCAGTGGCTTCTTCAATTTCTTTTTGAATCGAAAGCACTTTTTGCTCCGTATCCAGTTCGCTGTTGGTGGTCATGTCGCGGTATTTCAACAGACCCGCTTTCATCACGTTGCCTACCGAGCCGCGTTGCTTGTCGCACTCCGCGATGGCAGCGTCGATGTTTTTGTTGGCCAGATGATATTGCACTTTGCGCACAAATTCGCCGGCGTTCATTTTGCCTTTTGCTTTCATGATGGTCAGCGCGCGCTCAATGATAAAGGCAACTGTTACAAGGAAAGTACCCATCAGAATCGGTACAACAAAGCCACCGAGGTACACCGTTCCGGCAAGACCTTTAGGCGAATGGCGCTCGGCGTCGTTGAAGTTGGAGGCAGACCCCAGAACCATGTGGAAAAACAGGTGACTGATGACCATACAAACGACAATGATCAACAGGTTCAGCAGTCCGCTTCCAGCATTTTTGGGTTTTCCGGCAACAGCAGCTTTTGGGGCAGGGCGCGGAGCATTCATGGTTGTTTTTACTTCAGCCATTTTGTGAGATTGGTTTGAATCCGGGGTTTGGTTTTAAAATTTAGGGGAATTGGGATTTTAAAGCAAGAAAAGCTCTCCATAAAAGAAACGTGCCTTACGAATGGAGACGGACAAAGATAGGCGGCTGACGGAAAACACAAAATGCGATTTGCAAAAAATATTGTAAACGTAACAGAGGATTATTTCCGGAAAAACAGCGCTCCGGAAGGCTCTTTTTCCGGCTTCCAAAACGCTGAAGCGCCTGAAGGCCATCATAAAAACATACCTTCGCGCCGTTTTTTTGCTTTTATCTGCTATGAATTTTAACCCCTGGCACCACGTCAGCTACGGCGAAAACGTCCCCGACCGCGTCAACGCTATTATCGAAATCCCCAAAGGAAGCCGCGCCAAATATGAACTCGATAAAGAAACCGGCCTGCTGAAGCTCGACCGCGTCCTTTACTCCGCTGTTTACTATACAGCCAACTACGGCTTTATTCCCCGCACTTATTGCGACGATGGCGATCCACTCGATATTCTGGTGCTGTCGCAGATCGATATGCAGCCTCTTACGCTTGTGGAAGCCAAAATCGTAGGTGTCATGCGCATGCTCGACGGCGGCGAAGCCGACGACAAACTGATTGCCGTGTGCGCCAACGACATGAGCGTGAACCACATCAACGACATTGACGAGCTCCCACCCCACTTCATCTCTGAAATGCGCCATTTCTTTGAAGAATACAAGCGCCTGGAAAAGAAAGTGGTGAAGATTGAAGAGTTTCAGGGTGCACGGCTGGCGAAGAAAATTCTCGGTCACGCTATCAACGACTACGAAGCCAAATACGGCCACATCAAGCTGCCGGTAACCGAGGCAGAGACCTTGTAAACCGTATTTCAAAGCACTTTTTCCGGAAAAATGAATCTGTCTATTATCCTCGGTCTTTGCATCGTGGGCATCCTGGCCGGATTGCTCAGCGGCATGGTGGGCATTGGCGGCGGCATCGTAGTGGTTCCGGCGCTGGTTTTCTTTTTTGGATTTTCCCAGAAAATGGCGCAAGGCACTTCGCTCGCTTTGCTGCTTCCGCCCATCGGGATCCTGAGTGTGCTGGCCTACCACCGCGCCGGAAACGTGCGCTGGGATGTGGTGCTGATTCTGGTGATCGCCTTCCTCGTCGGCTCTTATTTTGGTGCCAAATTCATCAACCGGATGAATGATCAACTGGTTAAAAAGCTTTTTGCTATTTTCATGATCGTCGTTGCCGTGAAATACCTTTTCTTCGACAAACCCAAAGCATCGCAAATTCCGGAAATCCAAACCAGGAGCCAAGACGAAAGACCGTAGACAAAAGAGAATAACCAGAATCCAAAGACCAAAATCCAGAATCCAAAGACCAGAATCCAGTTTCCGGAAAATCTTTCATTTCTCCTTAAAAGCCAAAGGCTTTAATTTTCCAATTGCCGAAGGCAGTCCAATGCCCGAAGGGCGTCCAATTTTCCGAAGGAAAGTCCAATCGCCGAAGGCTGTTCAATTCCTCCAACTATGATTCGCACCAAAATCAGCACGCTGCTCTCCGATGAAAACCCGGTCGGGAAAACCGTAACCGTAAAAGGCTGGGTGCGCCATTTCCGGAACAATCAGTTTATTGCCCTCACCGACGGCTCCTGCGCCGAGACCCTGCAAGTGGTTGTAGGCCTGGATTTGCCGGAAGAAATCCGCAAAGACATTACCGCCGGCGCAGCCATCAGCATTACCGGAAAAATTGCCGAATCGCTTGGCAAGGGCCAGAAATATGACCTGATGGCCGACACGGTGGAAATCCTCGGCACCTGCGACCCGGAGCAATATCCGCTGCAACTCAAAAACCGTCCTTCGCTGGAGTTTCTGCGCGAACACGCCCACCTGCGCTTCCGCACCGCGACGTTCAGCGCCGTATTCCGCATCCGCCACACGCTGGCCATGGCGGTACACCGGTTTTTCCACGAGCGCGGTTTTATCTACCTCCACACGCCCATCATCACGGCCTCCGACGCCGAAGGTGCGGGCGAAATGTTCCGCGTCACCACCCTGCCCCTCAACGCCATTCCGGTGGCCGAAGGTGGCGACATTGACTTTTCGGTGGATTTCTTTGAACGCGCCACCAACCTTACCGTGAGCGGTCAGCTGGAAGCCGAGCTGGGTGCGATGGCACTGGGCGAAGTTTATACGTTTGGGCCTACGTTTCGCGCCGAAAACTCCAACACCACGCGCCACCTCGCCGAGTTTTGGATGATTGAGCCGGAAGTCGCTTTCAATACCCTGAAGGAAAACGCCGACCTGGCCGAAGACTTTATTCAATACATCATCAAAGCCGCTTTAGACGAGCGCCGGCCCGATCTGGAATTTCTGGCCCAGCGCCTGGCCGAGGAGGAGAAACAAAAGCCGCTGGCCGAGCGAAGCGAAATGGGGTTGATTGAAAAGCTGCAATTTGTGGTAGATGGGCCTTTTGAGCGCATCACTTATACCGAGGCGATTGATATTCTGCTCGCCAGTCCGGCGTATAAAAAGAAGAAATTCAAGTATGATGTACACTGGGGCGTGGACCTGCAAAGCGAGCACGAGCGCTACCTGGTGGAAAAGCACTTTAAAAAGCCGGTGATCGTTACCAATTATCCCAAGGCGATCAAGGCTTTTTACATGCGCGAAGATGATAACACCGAGCCGGGCCGCGAAACCGTGGCCGCGATGGACATCTTGGCGCCCGGCATCGGCGAAATCGTGGGTGGCTCGCAGCGGGAAGAGCGCCTGGACAAGCTTCAGGAACGAATGCGCGAGATGCACATTCCGGAAGAAGAGTTGTACTGGTACCTCGACACGCGACGCTTCGGCACTGCGCCGCACGCCGGTTTCGGCCTTGGGTTTGAGCGCCTCGTGCAGTTTGTAACCGGCATGGGCAACATCCGCGACGTGATTCCGTTCCCGCGCACGCCGGGCAACGCCGCATTTTAAGAGATTATCCAGAGAATCAAGAAGCTGGCTCGCTCTCTATTTTTTGTCATTCCCAAAGGGAATCTTCAGGGCTTCCCGAAGCTGTGAAGACCCTCTTCGAGGATGACAAAAGAACCATAAAGACATCCAGCTTCTTTTACGACCCTTCATTCCCTTGGAATAGGCTTTTAGTGAGGTTGGTAAACCCCATTAGCGACGTGGTTGAACCCCACCGATGACGTTGGCAGACCTCAAAATCGGAGTCCTCCAACCTCAATTTCGACGTTGTTGGACCTCAAATTTGAGGTTGGAGGACCTCACCGACGGGGTTAGAGCACCTCATTTTTCAGGTTGGAGGACCTCACCGGCGGGGTTGGAGGACCCCGTCATACCTGTACCACAACCTCAACGACCTTTTAGTTTCCGGAGATTCCGGTCTGCTCCTACAGTCCCAGCGTTACTTCCATCCGCGCGCACAGCTCCCGCAAGACCTCGCTTTCGCTTTCGCGGCTGCCAATGCCCACAAACTGTTCGGACGCCGTGGCCAGCAGCAGCAGGATTTCTTCCAGCCGCGCACGCCCGATCTGGCGGCTTTCGCCAATCAGGGGCTTGACCCGGAAGGGCGGCACGCCCAGTATTTTGGCAGCTTCCGGCGTGCCTTCATCCACAAAAGAAGCATTGTAGAGCTTGGCGTAATGGCTGTAGAAAGTACCCAACACCAGCGGTAGCGGGGCTACTTTGGGATTGGCCACAAAATGCGCCAGCATCTGGTAGCGGCGCTGCGCGCCGCGTGCCGAAAACGTTTGCGGGAATTCAAACACATTGTATTCCCGCCCGCTGCTGATGTATTTTTTAATCAGCGCCGCCGTCAGCACCTGCTCGCCCGGCACGTTGATGCGCACTTTTTCTATCTCGTTGACGATTTTCTGCAAATCCACCCCCAAAAGCGAGGTCAGCAGTTGTGCTTCCTCCAGCCCCACGGCAAAACCGGTATTGTGGCCGTAAGTCATAATCCAGCCCGGCACGTCTTCTTCTTTCAGTCGCGCAGAATGCACGTGTGCCACCGCATCCAGCTTTTTGGCCAGGGCCGGAATTTTTCCCCGTCCGTCCAGTTTTTTAAACCGGTGCTCGATGTAGAGGCGCGTGGTTGGGGAGGGAGCCTCCAGGTAAGGTGCGAGGTCATTGAGGCCGTCCAACTGCGATGCGTCGCGGAGGATGACCACTTGAAATTCCGAAAACATCGGAAAGCGGCGGCACGAGGACAAGACTTCCTGCACGGTGGTTTCCTTGCCGTAGAGCGTCAGCAGGTTAAAATCGCGCTCGGCTTCGGGCAGCAGTTTTTCATAGGCCGTGGTGATACGGTCGATATCATAAGGCTCTTCGCCGTCGGCAATGGCCACAAGCGGGGCTTTGCCGGCAGCCAGGTCTTTGAGCAGCACGGCTGCGGATACGGTCATAAGGGCAAAAATACCAAGCCCATGGTTCATGGGTCATGGGGTGGTTTATTATATCGAATTGGATGTCAGGCTGAGCCCTTCGACAAGCTCAGGGGGACACAGTCGCTGTAACCATCTACATCTATTGATTACAAATTAAGTGTCAGGCTGAGCCTGTCGAAGCCCCATCATGCAGGCTCTTCGATAATACAGGGATTCCTCCAAGCCGGGATGCACGTTATCTTATAGAACAATCTCCCTAAAAAAACCCATGAAACAGGAAACATAAAACATGAAACAGGGTCCCAGAGCGTTAAAACTCCACCAACCCGTTTCAAAACCGTCCTCGCCTGCTTATTTTGCAACTCGGTATTGTTTTCTCAATCCCTTCCCTTTTTATGAGCGACTACCCCAATCTGCCGCCCGCCGGCATCCCCAACGACCCACCCAACCGCCCCGAACTGACCCCGCCGCCCTCGGCATCCAACTACGGCACGCAGCCTCCGCAGCCGCCCAAGCGCAACAATCTGTGGTGGCTGCCCTGGCTGATTGTAGCCCTGCTCGGCGGAACGGTCATCTATCTCCTTCAAAACAAAAACAAGATTGAAGACCGCAACGATCAGCTGGTGGATCAGACGGCCAAAGCCGATTCTTCTTACAAAGCCATCGATATTGAATACCAGGCAGCGCTGGCCCGTCTGGATGACCTGGTGTCGCGAAATGAGGAAATGGCCCGCCAAATGGTGGATAAAGACGGCGAAGTGGCCAAGCTGAAATCGGAAATCGAAGGCTTGCTGCGCAAAAACAACCGCAGCGCCGCCGACAACGGCCGCGCCCAAAAACTGATTAAACAACTCAACGAAAAAACCCGTGGCTACGAGCGCCGCATTGCCGAGCTGGAAGCCGAAAACGCAACGCTTTCCAGCCGCAACACCGGCCTGGCCCGCGAGCGCGACTCGACGCTGACCGAGAATGCCGGACTGCAACAAAAAGTGCGACTGGGCGCGGTGCTACATGCATCCAACATCCGCATGATTCCGATCGACCTGCGGCGCGGCGGCAAAAAAGAAAAAGAAACCACCAAGGCCCGCCGCGTGGACCTGATGCGCATTCTGTTTGACATTGACGAAAACCGCATTGCCGAAAGCGGCCCGAAGGATATCTATCTGCGCATCATGGGCCCCGATGGACGCCTGATTTCCAACGCATCCATTGGCTCTGGCATGACCACCGCCGCCGACGGCAGCAAGATTGAATATACCCTGCAAAAACAAGTGGCCCTCACCCAAAACGAACGCGCCAAAGACATCGCGCTCGACTGGTCGCAGGATGATGATTTTCAGAAAGGAACCTACCAGATTGTGATTTTTAACGAAGGCTATCAAATCGGCTCCGGCAGTGTAACGCTGCGGTAAGGATTTATTTTCCGGAAATTTCCGGTTTTACTGCGCCGGTGTTTTTGCAAAAACACCGGCGCAGCGTTTTTAAGGCATTCTTCCCGAACCGTTTTTGGAAGCGTAACAGAAACTTAATCCCTTAAAACAAGCCTGAACCTGACAGGCTGCCTAACATTGCAAGCGTATTTCCGCACTGCTAAATAATTGTTATGGAACCCCTTCCTGCCCGGATCCTAATCGTAGATGACGAACCGGATATTCTGGAATTTCTGGCCTATAGCCTGCGCGCAAAAGGCTACCTTACCGAAACGGCCCGCGACGGTGTGGAAGCCCTGCGCCGCGCCCGCGACTGGAAGCCCAACCTCATCCTGCTCGATGTGATGATGCCCCGCAAAGACGGCCTCGAAACCCTGCGCGACCTGCGAGCCCTGCCGGATTTCGAAAACACAGCCATCTTGTTCCTGACCGCCCTCAGCGATGAGAAATCGGAGATTGAAGGGCTGCGCCTCGGCGCGGATGATTATATCGCCAAACCCATCAAGCCGGAACTGCTCGAAACACGCATTGCCGCAGCCCTGCGCCGCACCCGCAAAGAAGAAGAAGGCGAAAAAACCCTGCAATTTGGCGACTTGGAAATCAACCGCTCGCGCTTTGCAGTCCTGCACAAAGGCGAAAACATTGTCCTTGCCAAAAAAGAATTTGAACTCCTGAGCCTGCTGGCAAGCAGTCCGGGGCGGGTGTTTGAACGGAATGAAATCCTGCAACGCGTGTGGGGCACGGAGGTCATCGTGGGCGACCGAACGATTGACGTGCATATCCGGAAAATCCGCCAGAAAACGGGTTTGGATTTAATTACCACCGTGAAGGGCGTGGGGTATAAGTTTGAAATGAATGGATAAAGAACACCGCCACACCTACCCACAAACTTTATAAAAACAACAGCCCCATCAACTTTAAAACCAAAAATATTTCGCCCCGGCAGCTTTCCGTGGCTACGGCGCTGGTGTTGTCGGCGCTCAACGCCTTGCTGAGCGCGCTTCAGCAAGAGCCGCTCTGGATGGTTGGATTGGTCTTTGGCCTCACCTTCGCGGTGGCCTACGGTATTTATTTTTATACCCTCCAGACGTTTATTTACCGGAAAATAAAGGTGATTTACAAGTTTATCTTCCAAACAAAGGCTACCAAAAAGGAAGAGTTTTTCTACACCAGTATTCTTCCCCAAAAATCGATTGAAGAAGTGGCCCGCGACGTGGCCCGCTGGGCCGAACAACGGAAGTATGAGATTGACGTCCTGAAACAAAACGAAGCCTTCCGCAAAGAGTTCCTCGCCAACCTGGCCCACGAGCTGCGAACGCCCATCTTTACCGCGCAAGGCTATATCGAGACGCTTGCCAATGGGGCCCTGCAAGACCCGCAGGTGGCCACGCGATTTCTTCAAAACGCGGCCCGCAGCATGGAGCGGCTGGCGCGGCTGGCCGATGACCTGAGCCAGATTTCGCGGCTCGAATCCGGCAGCATTCCTATCCAAACCACGGATTTTTCCATTCAGGACCTCATCCGCGAGGTGTATGAAGATTATGGCTTGCAGGCGGCGGCAAGGAAAATGCGGCTATCGTTTAAAAAAGGCACCGAGGGCGCGATTGAGGTAACCGCCGACCGGCCCAAAATCCGGCAAGTGCTTTCCAACCTGATTGAAAACGCCCTGAAATACGGCCAGGAAGGCGGCACGGTTACCGCCGGTTGCTACCTCACCGACGGCCAACACGTGTATGTGGAAATCTCCGACGACGGGCCGGGCATTGCGGAAGAACACCTGCCCCGCCTTTTTGAGCGCTTCTACCGGGCCGACCGCAGCCGCAGCCGCGAGGTGGGCGGCACGGGCCTGGGCCTGGCCATCGTGAAGCATTTGGTGGAAGCCCACGGCCAAACCGTCACGGTGCGCAGCAAGCCGGGCGTAGGCTCGTCGTTTGGATTTACGCTTCGCCACGCTTAAAAAAGGGAAAACCATGTGTAGGAGAGTGTGCAAAAATTTTTCCTACGGTAATACACGTGTATTATGCCATTCTGAGATTCGGAACGCCATAATAAATGTTTAGGATGTTATTCCTAAATCCGGAACGCTATAATAAATGTTTAGAATGCCATTCTGAAATCCGGAATGCTATAATAAATGTTTAAGATGCCATTCTGAATTTCGGAACGCCACAATAAACGTTTAGGATACCGTTCCGAAATTTGGAATGCTATCCTAAAAATTATTTTTTTAGAAATAAGAATCTTTGTTTTTGAATTTTGGCGGGCCATATTCCCCCTACAGCCCGCTCGTGCCCGTACCTTTGCGCCGGTCTTTAAAAACATTTATTTTTCCTTAAAACAGTCATGACAGCGCAGCACATTACGATGGCCGGGGGTCGCCTCCAGGTTCCCGAAAACCCGATTATTCCTTTTATTGAAGGCGACGGCATTGGGCCGGACGTGTGGCGCGCGGCCCGCCGCGTGCTGGATGCAGCGGTGGAAAAAGCCTATGGCGGCACCCGCCGGATTGAATGGGTGGAAATGCTGGCGGGCGAGAAGGCTTACAACCAAACGGGCGAATGGCTGCCTGCAAAGACGCTGGAGATGGCCAAGGAATATATTGTTTCCATCAAAGGGCCGCTGACCACGCCGGTGGGCGGCGGCATCCGCTCGCTCAACGTGGCGTTGCGGCAGGAGCTGGACCTCTATGCCTGCGTGCGGCCTGTGCAATGGTTCAAAGGGGTGCCTTCGCCGGTGTGCCACCCGGAGGATGTGGATATGGTGATTTTCCGGGAAAATACCGAGGATATTTATGCGGGGATTGAGTTTAAAGCCGGTACGCCCGAGGCGGCAAAGCTGTTGAAGTTTTTGCAGGAAGAAATGGGGGTGAGCGATGCTATCCGGTTTCCGGAAAGTTCTGCGTTTGGCATCAAACCCGTGTCGCGGGAAGGAACGGAGCGGCTGGTGCGGGCTGCCATCCTGCACGCCGTTACCCACAAACTGCCATCGGTAACGCTGGTTCACAAAGGCAACATCATGAAATTTACCGAAGGCGGCTTTAAGAATTGGGGTTATGAGCTGGCCGTTCGGGAATTTGGCGATAAAGTGTATACGTGGGAGCAATGGGAAGCCGCCAAGAAAGCCGACGGCGAAGAGGAAGCAAACAAGGCGATGAAAGCCGCCGAGGCAGAAGGCAAAATCATTGTGAAAGACATGATTGCGGATAATTTTCTGCAACAAATTTTGATTGCGCCCAAGGATTTTTCTGTAATTGCCACTCTGAATCTGAACGGCGACTACATCTCCGATGCGCTGGCGGCAGAAGTGGGCGGCATTGGGATTGCGCCGGGTGCGAACATCAATTATAACACGGGCTACGCTGTTTTTGAAGCCACGCACGGCACGGCGCCGCGCTTCGCCAATACCGACACGATGAACCCGTCGTCGCTGATTTTGAGCGGGGTGATGATGTTGCAATACATGGGTTGGAACGAGGCTGCCGATGCGATTGTGAAAGCGCTGAAAACCGCTATTGCCCGCAAGCGCGTAACGATTGATTTCTATAAACTGATGCACGACGCGACCTTGTTGAAGACCAGCGAGTTTGCCGGCGAAATCATCAAAAACCTGGATTAAGAAATGGACCTCCACGCCCTTGCCGCCGCCATCGACCACACTGCGCTGAAGCCCAACCTACCGACCGAGGACATCGCCCGCTTGTGTGAGGAAGCTATTTTGCATCGCTTTGCCACGGTGTGTGTGCCGCCGTGTTATGTGCGGTTGGCAGGCAGTTTGCTGGCAGATTCCGGAATCGGCGTGGCTACGGTGATTGGATTTCCGTTGGGTTACAACACTGCCGCCGCAAAAGTGGCTGAAACAGTAGATGCCCTGGAAAACGGTGCTGATGAGGTTGATATGGTTCACAACATCAGCCTCGTTAAAAGCGGGGATTTTGAAGATGCGGTGGCGGAGGTGCGGGAAATCACGCAGGTGGTTCATGCGCGCGAGAAAAAGGTAAAAGTGATTTTAGAGACGTCTTATCTGAGCGATGAAGAAATTGCCGAATGTTGCCGGTTGTATGGCGCGTTGGGGGTTGATTTCGTGAAAACATCCACCGGTTTTTCAGACGGCGGCGCGAGGGCGGAAATTATTTCCCTGATGCGTCAGAATCTTCCCGAAACGGTTCAGATCAAAGCTTCGGGCGGCATCCGCACGGCCACCGACGCGCTTGCGATGCTGGCTGCGGGGGCTACGCGGCTGGGCTGCTCGGCATCGGTGGGCATTCTCCGGGAAGCTTCGCACCAAACCTTTGGCCGTTAACGGCGTCTAATGCCTGCTTTATTATGAAGAAATTTTTCCTTTTCACCGCTTTGTCCGTTGTTCTGGCTGGAAATGTGCAGGCGCAGGATACGGTCCGCAAGGCCGTTTTGCCGCCGCCACCAGATATGGAAGATCTTCAGCCACCCAAGCCCAAAGGTGAAGACGTTATTTACAGAGGCAACATTCTGCCGGTAGATCCGCCGCGCCGGGTATATCGCGGCCTTATTCGTTCCGGCAGAGGGTTCCGGGTGCAGATTTATTCCGGTAGCGACCGCGCAAAGGCCATAGCAGCCAAGTCTAATTTCATGCGCATTTTCCCGGATGTACGCACCTATTTGAGCTATAGCGCGCCGCAGTTTAAAGTAAAGGTTGGCGATTATAAAAGCCGGACGGAAGCTGCTGGTATGGCCCGTGTATTAAAATCATTTTTCAAGCCGGTGATGATTGTGCCGGATGTAATTGTAGTCAATTCCCTTAAACAATGACGGCAACTATCCAAGAAACGGCACGGGCACTGGCCCCACAGATTCAGCAATTCCGGGAGCATATCCATAGCCACCCGGAATTGTCTTTTGAAGAAAAAGAGACAGCTGCCTTTGTTTCCGGAAAACTGGCCGAATGGGGCATCCCTTTTACCGGAGGCTGGGCCGGAACAGGTATTGTGGCCTTGGTGGAAGGCAAAAATCCCGAAAAAACCTGCACTGCCATTCGCGCCGAGCTGGATGCTCTGCCGATTCTGGAAGACAGCACCGCGCCTTATGTTTCTCAAAATAAAGGGGTGATGCATGCCTGCGGCCATGATGTGCACATGGCGGCTTTGCTGGGTGTTGCGCGTATGCTCCAACTGCACAAAGACGACTGGGAAGGCACGGCCAAACTCATCTTCCAACCCGGCGAGGAAAAACACCCGGGCGGTGGTTCGCTGATGCTGGCCGAAGGTGTTCTGGAATCTCCAAAGGTGAACCGGATTCTGGCTTTGCATGTGTATCCGCACCTGCCGGCGGGCGTGGTAGGTTTCCGGAGTGGGCAGTATATGGCTTCTACCGATGAAATTCACATCACCATTCGCGGCAAAGGCGGCCACGCGGCCCTGCCCCACCAAACGGTTGACCCGGTAACGATTGCGGCTTATACGGTCGTGAATCTGCAACAGCTGGTTTCGCGGCGCAGCAATCCCGTGGTGCCTTGCGTCCTTTCGTTTGGAAAAATTTCCGGCGGAACGGTGAACAATGTCATTCCCGACACGGTAACGCTTTCCGGAACCCTGCGCACGATGGATGAAACGTGGCGCGCCGAAGCCCACCGGCTGATTAAAGAGGTGGTGAATAGTACTTGTGCATCCTGGGGCGCGACGGCGGAGATTGACATCCCGAAAGGCTATCCGTCGCTGTATAACAACCCGGAATTGACCAACAGGGCACGCGCTTTGGCAGAAGAGTTTCTGGGGCCGGAAAACGTCCGGGAGCTTTCGCTGCGCATGACGGCGGATGATTTTGCGTTTTATGGCCACGCCGTTCCGGGCTGCTATTTCCGGCTGGGAACCGCTTCGGCAGATGGAGAATCCTGCACTGCTTCCGTTCACACCAACACGTTTGATATTGAGCCGTCGGCCCTGGAAACCGGCTTTGGATTGATGAGCTGGCTGGTGATGCAACTGAATAATCAAGCCTAGACAATCGGTCGTTTTTATTCTTGCTTTTGGAGTAGGGATCGCTCTCAAAACAAGCGATATCAAACTTCCAGATTCCGGTAGGATTTGTCGATAGCCGCCCAACTTTTTTCTTTCAGACTGGTCCAGATCAGCCACATAAAAATTCCGGAAAGTGCGAGGAATAGCAGCTTCAGCCACAGCATTTTTAAGGCCAGATAATGCAGCCCGCCGAGCACCACCGGTATCAAAAACGCCAGAAACAACCGGATAACATTGCGTGCACCACGATTGGCCTCTGCTTTTTCCGGCAGCGAAAATGGCAGGTAGAAATTGCCCAGATACAAACTCATCAGTCCAAAGGCCACGATATTGACCCCGGCCAGCAGAATATCCGGCAGCGTGCGCAATCCCCAGACGCTCAACACCACCAAGCTGATGGCTCCGAAAAACGGCAAAATGTATTTCACCCACACCGCCGTGATGCCACCCAGCACCAAGGCTCCCGGGTTTTCTACCGGTGTCGTCCGGTAAATCCAGGCCGCTTTGTAGGCATCGCTCATCGCCAGAAACGACACCGACTGCATCACCACAAACGACACCATATAAAGCAGCATCAAAAACTTGTTGGTGTTGGGCAAATCCCGCAGCGTTTCGCCCACCGAATCGCGCGACGAAGAAATCAGGTACACAAAATAGACCGGCAGGTAGGCCAGTGAGGTAATCATGCGCATCCGGAACGACCGGCTGCGCGTGGTGAGCGCCCAACTGAGCAGAAAACCAGCTTCGGCAGGCCGAGTGCGGGTGAAAATTGTGGCCAGTCGTGCACCGAGAACCTTTTTGGGGGATGTTTCCATGCGCGGTGCCCCCCCTGCATTTTGCGCTTCATTTCCGGAATCCAACAAGGCTAACCGGCGGGCAAACTGCGGCGCCAGGATGCGCACCAACAAGACCAGGCACACAACGGGAAGTGCAAACGCAAGCAGGCCCGTTATCCAGCTCCCGCTCAGTGCAACCGGAATACCCATCCAGCCCCAAGTACTGCCCAGCCAGTACGCCGGAAAAAAGCGCACAATCCCGTAATCCGCTAAGTTCAGATTGGCCGGTTCGCCATTGCCCAAAAGCCTTGGCAAAAACTGATAGCTCGCAAAAAGGATAATGGCAAAGACGATCTGGAAATAACTCAACACCGCCGAAAACCTGGCTGGTTTCACGAGCCGCAGCAAGGCGATGTAAAACACATTGACCGCGAAAACGACCATTGCGAGCAGCAAAAACAGCGTAACCGGAAACCACAGCGCGCCTTTCCAGCCGGAGTAATAAATAGCCGCTGCCCATCCGCCCAGCGACATCGGCAAAGCCGTGCGCACGAGGTAGGAAAACAGGTGCAGCAGCCGCGCTAAAAGGATTGTCCGGTCGCCGACGGGCCGCGTTTGGACAATGTATTTTTCCCGCGTATCCAGGAGCACGTGGCCGAGGTCGGTAATCAGGGTAAAGACGTAGAGAAAGCCGAAAGCGGTGTAGTAAATCGTCCAGCCAGCAATCAAATCCTTAAAAGCAATCAGCGGGATTACGTATAGCAACCCCACAAACACCGACACGATTGTCGTGATCCAGATGCGGTAATTCGAAGGCTTTCCGGAATTCCGCCCCATTTGCACCGGCCGCCGGTTGTCCAGCAGCAGGCGCACCCAAAGCAGCATCCGCAGCTGCGCCACATCCGCGCCCATAGACGCCCACAGGCGGGACGGAAGCATACAAAGCCAAAGAAGAAAACGGGACATAAAGCAGCGGATAGTGAATAATGGATAGTGGATAGTGAATAGTACCCTTTAATTATGAAACATGAAACATGACTCATCTCCCCTACTGCAGCGCGGCGGCGATCTCGGCGGCCTGGGCGTCGGCGTTTCCGGAAAGGGTGAGTTGCGCGAAAAGTTCTTCCAGCGACGCGTTGCCGCCCTGCCGGAGCGCGTCAATGGTGCCGTCGGCCACGATTTGCCCTTCTTTCAGCAGCACAATCCGGTCGCTGACTTTTTCCACCACGTCCATCATATGCGAGCAGTAAAAAATGGTTTTGCCTTCGGCTTTCAGGACCTGTAGAAGTTGCTTCACCACAATCACGGCGTTGGCATCCAGTCCGGAAAGCGGCTCGTCGAGGATCACGATTTCGGGGTTGTGGAGCAGGCCGGAGGTCAGCAGCACTTTCTGGCGCATGCCTTTGCTG
>JAEWBT010000125.1 GCA_023391015.1 Bacteroidota bacterium | reverse complement strand
CCACCGGCCAGATCGGTGGCCCAGTTTCCGGGATCCATATAACCAACGGAAACGAGGTAGGCCGGTCCTAAAAAAGCGAAGAAACGCCGCCACCACGGGCCACGCCGCCGGGTATCTACCGATTCGTTGACTTCAGAAAGCGAGGCGTCAGAAGAGACAGGTTGCATTGGAGCGAAAATAGGAACTTTAAACTTCGGACTTTTTACTTGCAATTATTGTTCCCAAAAAGAAAAGGTTTTGGGAAGCCTAACTTTTGGGACGATCCTCTAATCCTTTCTGAATCCTCGCGCGGGCGTTCGCGAAGCGGCTCCCGTGTGTACAAAGCAGCCAGTCTCCGACTGGCAAAAGGTCAGTCACAGACTGCCAACGCTAATCGACACGAGTCTCGCTTCGCGAACACTCGCGCCAGAGTGAGCCAGAAAAGAGCTATTGTGCCATTTTCAAATTGAGCCATTGCGCTACTTTTGCCCTCTTATGAAAGAAATCGTCGTCAGCGGCATTCGCTCTACTGGTTTTTTGCACCTCGGAAACTACTATGGTGCCATGCGCAACTACACCCGGATGCAGGAAGACTTTGACTGCTTTTTCTTTGTAGCCGATTACCACAGCCTCACCACGCACCCCGACCCAAAAGATTTGCGCGCTTCGGTGTATCGTGTGGTAGCGGAGAATATTGCCTCCGGCCTGAACCCCGAGAAAGTAACGCTTTATGCGCAAAGCGACGTTCCGGAAACCACCGAGCTGTACCTCCTGCTCAATACCCTGGCCTACAAAGGCGAGCTGGAGAAAGTGCCTACTTTTAAAGACAAAGTGCGCTCACAGCCCAATAACGTGAACGCCGCGCTGCTGACGTATCCGGTCCTGATGGCTGCTGATATTCTCATTCATAAAGCCACCAAAGTGCCTGTTGGGAAAGACCAGGAACAGCACCTGGAAATGGCCCGAAACTTTGCCAACCGGTTCAATGGCCGCTATGCCGAAGTGTTTCCCCAACCGCACGCTTTCAACTTTGGCGAGCAGCTGATTAAAGTACCCGGACTCGACGGCTCGGCCAAGATGAGTAAAAGTGAAAACGGTGCCGGAACCATTTATCTCGCCGACGAAGACGACGTAATTCGCAAAAAAATCATGAAGGCCAAAACAGAGCTTTCCCCGGCGGAAGCAGGACTGCCCGTTCCGGAAAGTGTGGCCAATTTGTTTCAGTTGTTGGAGTTGGTTTCCGGAAAAGAAGCCGTTGCGCCTTATCAAAAAGCCTGGGATGACACCACCATCCGTTTTGGGGACCTTAAAAAAGAACTTGCCGAGGCGATGATCACCTTCGTGCGCCCCATCCGCGAAAAAGCAACGGCCTTGCAGGATTCGCCCGAAACGATTCAGAAGATTCTGCGCGCCGGAGCCGAAAAAGCGCGGGTTTCTGCGGCTCAAACGCTGGAAGAAGCCCGAAAGGCCGTAGGGATTCGGTATTATGGATAAAAGAAAACTTTTCGCTCTGAATCCATTCAGCCGGTTCTTTTTTCCCTTCGTTCGGTAAGAAGCTTGGTTTATAGGTTGTTCTCCGGAAATCTTCTCGTAGCAAATAGTTTTAAGCACTTGCAACAACTACAGGTTGCCGGACTACGGTATCCACAACGGGTTGCTTATCGCCTGAAAACATGATTATTTCAATGCACCGGCTTGCAGGCCTGGATAGCGCGGGCGCTGCCTTCCTTAATGGAGTGGCAATAGTTACGTAGCCCAGCAACCGGGCTGCCACGGTTGCAACGCCCCCAGTGTTGGGGATTGGTGCGCAACTTGTCTGGGATGACTATGTTTTTCTTATCCAGGATTCCTTTGACAGACATGCCGGCTCCGAAACACATATAAATGAATGAGTCGCGGTGTGTTTAAAGGCATGAAGACTGCCTTTAGGACTGCCGGAGATGCTGATTCAAGCTTGGGATGATGGAGAAGGAGCGGACTTTGTGCTCTGTTGCGGTCGTCTTTGTACGTCTTGAGGGTCACTTAGCGGAAGCGTTTCGAAAGTGCCTGCCATCTGCGAATATTTAAAGCCCCTGCTTCGTCCTAACACACGGCCCAATCCACTATCGGACTATAAATGGCGTTGGATTGACATGTGATAGCAACTTTTTCGTATGTGATAGTTACTTTTTTGTATGTGATAGCCGTTTTTTGTAAATGATTGTTTGGGTGGTGTGTTAGAAGGGATGCTGGTCTCGGATAACACTTGGAGGGGGCATTGCGGATCAGGTTCTCTGCAACGACGCAGCCCTGCATGGCGGAGCGCTCGCCGAAGGCCATCGCCAATGACCCCAAAAAGCAACCGTCATTCGTTCTAATACACTATCTAATGGGTTAATGCGAGTGGTCTTCGGTATTACTCATCTTAGCCATCAAAAAGAAAGCGCCTTTTGTTACGAGCAGTGCGTTTGACGGCAACTCTGTTACTGGGATGATAAGGGTATAGCCCAGTTCGCTCTCGCCCTTTACAACTTCTATCCGCTCAAAGTTGTGCTTTGATGCAGAGTTGTGGGTATCTTTTTCGGATGACTTCCCTGCCTCTTCAGGAGGAGGCGCTACATCCTTATTTTTCTGGATGAAGATATAATGTTTTCCGCCACCGGATACAATGGCTTCGTCGGGAACCGCCGGTGCTGTTTGGCTGCCGAGGCTGATAAGCGCCGTAACGGCCATGCCTTCGATGAGGTTGGTTTTCCCGCTGATGACTTCGGCGTGAACGGGCACGGCCCGGGCCTCGTTGGTAAAGGCGGTGCCTACCGAAAAAATCCGCGCATCGTACTCTTTACCCGGGTTGTTTGTCAGGGTGAAGTGAATAAGTTGTCCGGGGCGCACCAGTGGCAGGTCTTTTTCATACACAAACAAATCCAGGTGTAGTTCCGAATTGTTCACAATGTGCGCCAGCGGCGTCGAAGGGTCCACATTGGCACCTATCTCTGCGTCTATTTCGGAGATGGTACCACTGATAGGCGCACGGATAGGCAGGGTGGAAGAGATATTGCCGGTATGCACCGAAGCGGCAGAGATGCCCAAATCAGATAGTTGTTTTTGCAGGGCGGCCCTTTGCGCGCGCAGGCTGCTGAGCTCTGCCTGTGCGCGTTGCAGGTTTTTGAGCGGTGCGGCGTTGCCGGCCACCAGCTCCTGCTGCCGGGTCTCTTCCAGCTCTGCCAGCCGCAGTGCGGCGTTTGTGGAAATAAGCTGTTGTTGCAGCCCGCTCAGCTCGGTATTGGTTACGGTAGCCAGCACCTGTCCTTTCCGCACCGCAGCGCCGGGATGTACTAAAATGCTTCGCAAAACGCCACTGTAGAGTGCGGTTACCCGGGCTTTGTTTTGGGCAGGCACTTCCAGGGTTCCACTCACCTTCACGGTAGTAGTAATGTTTTTTTGCTCCACGCTGCCCAGCGTGAGTCCGATGGCTTTTATCTGCTCGTCGGTGAGGGTTACCGCAGTTGCTTCTTCTTCATGATGCGCTTCCATCTCCCCGGCTATGGGGGGAATTGCTGTTTTTTCTCTACAGGAAACAGCCAGTAGGAGAAGGAGCGTTGCTACAAGCGTTTGGATACCGTATTTCATCAGGCTTTCTGCTCTTGAAAATGTTTATGGATTGAGGTAATAAGTCAGCGCAATGGCCGCTTGGTTGTATTGGTTCAGCACGTCCAGATAGTTGCGCTGAATGTCTATAGCCTGTGTAAGAAATGCCGAAAGTTCGGCAAAGGAGATCTCGCCTGCCTGATAAGATAGGTTGGCTGCCTGAATGATAGCCTCTGCCTGAGCCAGACCGGTAGTTTCATAATAATCCACCAGCTGCCTGTCTTTTTCCAGTAGTTGTTGTGCCTGCCGGGTCTGGGCTTGCAGCGCCTGCGTTTCGTAAGCAAGGATGCTTTGCTGATAGTCCTGCTCCAGAGTGGCGGCGCGCACCTTGGCGCGGTATCCGTTGAGTCCCGGCAGCGGGATCCCCACCGACACCGAAAAGCCGCTCATCGGGTCGGGCAGTCCGTAAAGTCTTTGCGTAAAGAAGCGGCCGGAAAATTCCGGTAGCAGGCTGCTCCGGGTGACCAGCAGATCGGCCTTGGCAATGGCGATACTCTGGCGTTGCACTAGCAGGGAAGGATGGCTTTCCGGCTCTGGCAGGCGCACCGGAATACCGGCCCGGCCCAACCGGCCCGCATCAGGCAGAAAAAGACTATCAGTATTCAGTACGGTTTGGAGAATGGATTGCTGCACCTGCATTTCGGCTGCAATTTGTGAGAGCTGTACCCTTATTTCCGCGCTTTTGGCCTGCGCTGCGATGCTGTCCAGCCCTGCGCTTTCCCCTGTCCGCACGCGCAGCACGGCTGCAGCTGCCAAGGTGCTGTAGAGACTGTCGAGCCGCTGCCAGAGCTGTTGGCGACTCTGGTGATACCACAGGGTGTAATAGGCCGTTTGGAGGGTTTTGCGTATTTCTAGGGTCCGGACCTGCCGGGCATAGGTCAGCGACTGCGCCTGTGCTTCATAAAGTCGCCGCCGTGCGCCGTACACCGCCGGCCACTCTAGGGCCTGCGAAATACCGATTTTGAGAATGCCCTGCCGGTCGGAAGGCCGCAGGTCTTCATTTTCGACAAAAAAACCGGTCTTCGGCAGCGCGTGTGCAGTGCCGGTCAGCGCGCGTGCGCGCTGAATAGCCACCTCGCTGCTGCGTAGTTGCAGGTTGTTGACCAAGGCCCGGTTGTAGGCGTCGTTCAGCGAAATGCGTACCGGCGGCGTGGCGGTTTGCGCCTGCGCCGGGTCGGGGAGCGCTCCGCAAAAAAGCAAAAGCAAAGCTGCTACGACCGGCCCGCCCGGGCGCGGCTTATCTTTCTTGGTGAAAATCAGGTAGAGGAGAGGCAACACAATTAAGGTAAGCAGGGTGGCTGTAATAAGGCCGCCAATCACAACCGTCGCAAGCGGCTTTTGCACTTCTGCACCTGCACCCGATGAAATGGCCATCGGCAAAAAGCCGAGCGAGGCCACAGTGGCCGTCATCAATACCGGTCGCAGCCGCATGTGCGTGCCTTCCCGGATCCGTGCAATCACGTCTTCCCAGCCTTCTTTGGCAAGCTGGTTGAAGGTGCCGATAAGTACAATGCCGTTGAGCACCGCCACGCCGAAAAGGGCAATGAAACCAATGCCTGCCGAGATGCTGAAAGGCATTCCCCGCAGGGCTAATGCCGCTACGCCGCCAATCGCCGACATCGGTATGGCAGTAAAGATGAGGACCGCCTGCTTCAGGGAATGAAAAGTGAAATAAAGCAGAGTAAAGATGAGCAGCAATGCTGCCGGTACGGCAATGCCCAGCCGGTCTGAGGCCTGCTCCAGGTTTTCAAACGTGCCACCGTAAGTAACATAGTAGCCCGTGGGCAGCTGATACTCCCGAAGCTTTTCCTGAATATCACGAACCACGCTTTGCACGTCGCGGCCTCCAACGTTGAAACCCACCACCACGCGACGCCGGGTGTCTTCGTGGCTGATTTGCGCCGGACCTTCCTCAAAGGCTACGGTAGCGAGCTGGCTCAGCGGAATCTGGTTGCCATTGGCGGTGGGCACATACAGGCCGGCCACATCGTTTATAGACGCGCGTGCGCTGCTGTCCAGCCGCACCACAAGGTCAAACCGGCGCTCGTTTTCAAAAACAACGCCTGCCGACTGGCCCGCAAAGGCGGCGCTTACGGTCTGATTGACGTCTTTGATGTTCAAGCCATAAGCGGCGATACGGGCCCGGTCGTAGCGAATGGTGATTTGCGGCAGTCCGCTGGTGCGCTCTATCTGGGGCGCGGTCACGCCGGGCACGCTTTGCACGATACGGGCAATGTGAGGCGCGATGGCTGCCAGGGTATCCATATTCTCGCCAAAAATTTTGATGGCTACGTCCTGCCGCACACCAGTCATCAGTTCGTTGAACCGCATCTGGATGGGCTGGCTGGTTTCAAAAAAGACGCCCGGTAGAGCGGCCTCCAGCTTTTCTGCCATCAGCCGCGCCAGCCCATTGTAGTCGTGCGTAGTGGTCCAGTCCTTTTTGTCTTTCAGTACGATGAACAGGTCGGACGCTTCTGGCGGCATCGGGTCGGTAGGTACTTCGGCACTGCCCGTTTTACCTACTACCTCCACTACCTCGGGAAAGGTTTTAAGGATGCGGCTGGCCTGCATGGAAGTTTCAATGCTTTGGCTCAGCGATGCGCCTTGTGGCAGAATGCAATGAAATGCAAAATCGCCCTCCTGAAGCTGAGGCAGAAACTCGCCACCCATACGGCTAAAAAGAAACGCCGTGAACACCAGCAAAGCGGCTGCTATCCCTACCACCGTTTTCTTCCAGCGGATAGCACTCGCCAGCAGGGGGCTATACGCTCGCTCAAAGAAGGCCATCATCCGGTCAGAGAAGTTTTGCCGGTGCGATATCTGTTTGGGCAGCACCAGCGCACACATCATCGGAATGTAGGTAAGCGACAGGATTAGTGCGCCCAGGATGGCAAAGCCAACCGTTTGTGCCATAGGCCGGAACATCTTGCCTTCAATCCCGGTCAGCGTCAGAATAGGTATATACACAATAAGAATGATGATTTCGCCAAACGCCGCACTGCTGCGAATGCGGGAAGTAGCAAAAAATACTTCTTTATCCATCTCGCTTTGGGTGAGCCGGGCAGTGCTTTTGCGAACCCCCAGATGGTGCAGGGTGGCTTCCACAATAATGACCGCGCCGTCCACAATCAGTCCAAAGTCGATCGCGCCGAGGCTCATCAGGTTGGCTGATACGCCAAAGACATTCATCAGGCCCAAGGCAAAGAGCAGGGCCAGCGGAATCGCTGAGGCTACGATAAGTCCTGCCCGCAGGTTGCCCAGGAAAAGCACCAGCACGAAGATTACTATCAGTGCGCCCTCCATCAAATTGGTCTTTACCGTGCCAATAGCCTGGTCCACCAGTCGGGTACGGTCGCTGAACGGCTCTATCGCAATATCTGCCGGCAGCGCAGCCGCAATGGTTTCCATCCGGGCCTTGACGAGCGCTACCACTGCAGCGCTGTTGGCGCCCTTAAGCATCATCACAATACCGCCTACCACCTCGCCCTCGCCGTTGCGCGTCATAGCGCCATAACGAACGGCACTGCCAAACCGGACCTCGGCCACATGGCGCACCAGCACCGGAATGCCGCCTGCTGTCTTGATCACGATATTGCCTACATCCTCCAGAGAGGTTACCAGGCCGATGCCGCGTATAAAATACGCGTTCGGCTTTTTGTCGATATACGCCCCGCCGGTATTCTGGTTATTTTTTTCGAGCGCCGTAAGGATTTCGGCAATGCTTACGTCCATGGCCCGGAGTCGTGCTGGATTTACAGCTACTTCATATTGCTTTACCAGCCCACCAAAGGAATTCACCTCGGCCACGCCGGGCACCCCCAGGAGCTGGCGCGATACAATCCAGTCCTGCATCGTGCGCAGGTCGGCGGTACTGTATTTCGCTTCGCTGCCAGGCCGGGGGTGAAGCACGTACTGGTAGATTTCGCCCAGGCCGGTGCTCACGGGCGCCAACTCCGGTGTGCCAACGCCTTCCGGAATCTGCTCGGTTGCTTTCTTCAGGCGCTCGTTAATGAGCTGACGGGCAAAGTAAATATCCACCTTGTCATCAAAAACCACTGTAACGACCGACAGACCAAAGCGTGAGATAGAGCGTATTTCTTCCACATCGGGCAGGCTGGCCAGGCTTTGCTCTATGGGATAGGTTACAAACTGCTCTACTTCCTGCCCGGCAAGGGTAGGGGTAGATGTGATAATCTGCACCTGATTGTTGGTGATGTCGGGCACCGCGTCAATAGGCAATTGCCGCAGGGAATACACGCCCCAGCCAATAAGCAGCAGGGTCAGCAGGCCGATAAAAAGCTTGTTCTTGATAGAGAACCGGATAATGCTATCCAGCATAGGTTGAAATTATTCTGAAATGTTGGAAGTGCCCCACAGCTGTGCCTCCGGCATACGGACAACATAGAAGCAGGCATTATGGTAAAAAAGGTCAACCCAGTTGAGGTGGCTGCCAGATGGAGAAGTGTACTTCTGGAAGCACATGGACCGGCCAGAGAGACGGGCGGGGTGCCGCCGTTGGCACTGTTGCGCAAAAGCGCAGGTGCAAAGGCATCCCGATGATACAACCCGCGCAACAGGTGCATGTGCAGAAAGGCGAGCACAGATGTGCGTCGCTGTCGCCGCAATGATGGTGGGTGGCCGACGGCCGGATGACGGCTGTTGCGCCTTCGGGCACGGGCGCAGCTTCTATATCGCTGCACGGCAGGCAGCTTAAAAGCAGCACTAGCAGGGCCAGGATAGAAGAAACAATGCGATGCACGAAGGTGTAAAATTAAGCGGCGGCTTCTAAAACCGCATAGCAAATGGCAAGTTCCGGGTCGCGTATTACTGCTTGGGTGCCCCGTTGTCCATAACATTAGGATGTTGCCTGTTTGCGGTTACGGGCCGATGTGCGCGGCGGACTGGTTCTGCATGGCTGCTTTGCTTATCTCTCCCGGGCTTTACCTTAGCAGCCATGTCCGCTCCGCAGCACATCGCCATTGCCGGAAATATCGGCGCCGGAAAAACCACCCTAACCGGCCTTCTGGCCCAACATTTTGGCTGGCAACCCCATTATGAAGACGTGGCTCACAATCCGTATCTCGATGATTTCTACGGCGATATGGCCCGCTGGTCTTTTAACCTTCAAATCTACTTTTTGAACCACCGGCTGGCGCAGCTGCTCCAAATCCGCAAAAGCGAAGAAACGGTGGTGCAGGATCGGACGATCTACGAAGATGCCTGCATTTTTGCGCCCAACCTGCAACGCATGGGCCTGATGCCCGACCGCGATTTTGAAAACTACCAATCTCTTTTTGAAACCGTTCGTCAGCTCATTCAGCCGCCCGATTTACTGATTTATCTCAAAGCTTCCGTTCCAAAACTGGTGGATCAAATCCAAAAGCGTGGTCGGGAATATGAAGAAAATATCCGTCTGGATTATCTTAAAAAGCTGAATCTCGCCTATGATAATTGGATTGAAAGCTACACCGAAGGCCCGCTCTTAATCGTGGATGTGGATCACCTGGATTTTGCCGGCAACGCCGAAAACCTTGCCGAAGTGGTGAACAAGGTAGAAGGGCAGTTGAACGGGCTGTTTTAAGGCAGATTTCCGGAAAATCTAGCCTGTTGTGATCGTCTGAATTTCGGTTCCTTCCCCAAAAGCCTCCCGAACGCGCTCCGCGTGCGTGTCGGTGAGCAATACCTGACCAAACTCGGGCTCACGGATAATGCTCAGCAGCGCTTCGATCCGTTGCTGGTCCAGCTTTTCAAAAACATCATCCAACAATAAAATCGGCGAAAAGCCAAAACACGCCTTCAGGTATTGGTACTGCGCAAGTTTGAGGGCAAAAAGCAACGTTTTGCGCTGCCCCTGCGAGGCAAAAACGCGCACCGGTTTTTCATGAATGAGAAAGGCCCAGTCGTCGCGGTGAACGCCGCGAGTGGTGCGCTGCGCCCGCAAATCCTCCGGAAGCCGTTCTTCCAGCCATTGTGCCATTGGTTTTTGGTGAATCTCTGATTCATATACCACCTGCACATCTTCTGCACCCGCCGAAAGCCGGTGATAAATGTCATTGAGGTAGGGTAGAAAAACATCTATGAAAACAGCACGTTTTTCATAAATCGTCATTCCGTGTTCATGCAGCCGCAGGTTGTAGGATTCCAGTTCGATCCGGTCGGGTGTAGCACCAAACTGTTGTGCTTTCAGCCATGCGTTGCGCTGTTGCAGGATGCGGTTGTAGCTCAGCAGTTTTTCAAAATAGACCTTGTCGGTTTGCGCCAGAATGCTGTCGATCCATTTGCGGCGTACCTCCGAGGTTCCCAAAATCAGTTCGCCGTCGTCAGGGGCAATCATCACTGCGGCGTAGCGACCAATAAAATCCGTTGCCCGCGTTACCGGAATTCCGGAAACTGAAAGCTCTTTTTTGCCCCCTTCCCACCGCGCGCTCACGGTTTCTTCCACACCGCCTTTCTCAAACCGGCCTACAATCCGGAAGCCGGGACTTTCCCAGCGGGCCAGGCTTTGCTGCTGCGCCGTAAAATAGCTTTTGGTGTAGCAGAGGTAATATACCGCATCCAGAATGGCGGTCTTGCCGCTGCCGTTCGGCCCGGTGATTGCCGTGATGCGACCCGTAAACCGGAAATCGGCCTGCGGGTAAAGGCGATACTGAAAAAAAGAAAGGTGTTGGATAGCTAGCAAGGTGGGGCAAAAATAACCGGGGGAGGCGTTATGGGGTGGGGAAGGCGTTTTTGAAGGGCTTATTTCCGCGAAATTTCCGGAAAAGCATGTCTGCTTTTTAGGTGGAACAATTTTGGTCTAAAGAATTTTACATCTTTTTATCCTCTTACCATTTTTATGAAGCACATCATCTCCAAAGACAAAACAACCGGTGCAGATGTCCGGATTTCTTATAAAGACTACGGTACCGGAAAGCCAATCGTACTCATCCATGGCTGGCCCCTGAGCAAGCATATGTGGGAATACCAACTGGAACCTATTGTGGACGCCGGACTGCGTGTGGTGAAATATGACCGCCGCGGTTTTGGCCACAGCGACAAGCCCTGGACCGGATATGATTATGATACCTTGGCCGATGACCTGGCGGCTGTGCTGGAGCAACTGGACCTGACCGACGTAACGCTCGTAGGTTTTTCCATGGGCGGAGGTGAGGCCGTGCGCTATCTGGGTCGTTATGGCAACAGCCGTGTTTCGCAGTTGGTATTGGTAAGTGCGGTAACCCCTTATCTGGTGAAGACCGACGACAATCCGGATGGTGTGGACAGCAGCACCTTCAACGACATGATTGAAAAGCTTTCCAATGACCGGATCGCTTTTCTGGATGATTTTGGAAAGCAGTTTTTTGGCGTTAATCTACTTAACCACCCGGTGAGCGCGCCCCTCCTGGAATACTACCGCGACATTGCAGCCGATGCTTCCCCAAAAGCCACCAAGACCTGCGTCGCTTCTTTTGCACACACTGATTTCCGCTCCGACTGTCAGGCGGTTACAATTCCTACCTTGCTGATTCACGGTAGCAGTGACAAGATTGTTCCTAAAGAAGTAAGCTCCGACCGCGTGGCCAAAATGATTCCACAGGCGGAATACCTGGTTTATGAAGGCGCACCGCACGGGCTTTTTTACACACACAAAGACGCCCTTACCCGAGACTTGATTGCCTTTGCCAAAACCGGAAAAGCATATCACTATGTGCATTCCGAAGACGGCAAAGCTGATATGAACGACGAGCCAATTGGACCTGGGGAAGCGCTTAAATAAGCTAATTTTTCTAAAGACGCGATACACCAATCGCGTCTTTTTTGCGTTTCAGTACCAGAAAGTAGGTATCCTTGTCTCTTTCTACCGAAACCATAAAATAACCCCTTAAATTCGCGCTTCTTCTGAGCAAAATCCAAACGATGGCTACCACAACCTCTTATCCGCATGTTCCGTATGGAAAAGCCGTTTACGGTGAAAAAGAAATTAATGCTGTAAACCAAGTGCTGCGAACTTCCACCCAGATGGGCAAAAACACCCGTGAGATGGAAGCCCGTGTAGCCGCCCTGTACGATAAAAAATACGGCATCATGGTCAACTCTGGTTCCAGCGCCTTGTATCTGGCCGCCGAGTTGATGGATTATGAAGCAGGCGCTGAGATTATTACCCCGGCCCTGACCTTTAGCACCACTGTGGCACCGCAAGTACGCCGGGGCTGGATTCCGGCCTTTGTGGACGTGGAAGAAGGCACCTACAACATTGATGCAAATAAAGTGGAGGAGATGATCACGCCGAAAACCAAGGCGATGATTATCCCCAACCTGATTGGTAATCTTCCTGACTGGAAAGCCCTCCGCGAGATCGCCGATAAACATGGTCTTTTCGTGTTGGAAGACAGCGCTGATACCTTGGGTGCGGAGATTGACGGCAAGTCGTCGGGCCGCTTCACCGATATGAGTACTACTTCTTTTTATGGCTCCCACATCATCAACTGTGCCGGCAACGGCGGGATGCTGTGCGTCAATACAGAAGCGTTTTACGACCGGGGACGCCTGCTTCGTAGCTGGGGCCGGAGCTCTTCGCTGTTTGTAGAAAGCGAAGCCATCGAAAACCGTTTCAACGTAGAGGTGGATGGCATTCCTTACGACGCCAAATTTGTGTTCGAAGAGCCGGGATATAACATTGAACCCTCCGAACTGGGTGCGGCTTTTGGCCTCGTGCAACTAGACGACCTGGCTTATAATATCGATACCCGAACCGAGAATTTCCGGAAAATGAGCGCGTTTTTTGCGCAGTACGAGGAGTATTTCATCCTGCCAAAGCAGCTGCCCAACAGCCGTACCGGCTGGCTGGCCTTTGCTGTCACTATCCGCGACACGGCACCGTTTATCCGCCGTGACCTGCAAATTTTCCTGGAGAAACGCAATATTCAAACACGGACTGTTTTCACCGGAAACATCCTGCGCCAACCGGGCTTTAAGAACCTGCCAAGCAAAAAAGCAGCGGGTGGTTATCCCGAAGCCGACCGCGTAATGCGTGGCGGCATGTTGCTGGCCTGCCACCACGGTCTGAGCGAAGTTCAAATTGCTCACGTGATGGAAAGTGTTTCTGAATTTGTGAGCCAATACTAAGCGTCTTCTTCCTTGGATCTACTTTTAATGTTTTTACTGGTTTTTACCAATTCGGGCCTGGCCGCCCGGAAGGGCAAAAATCCGTTTGTCTGGGGAATTATTACACTGGTCGCTTTTATCGTTGCCTATGTTTTAATGAGTACGCTGTATGTGTTTTTTACCTACAAAGGCGCGCTCACACCGGAAAATATCGATGATTTGCGCACCTATATGGAAAGCTTTCAGCGGGATACGATTAAAGTTTTGCTGCTGGCGATGTTTGGCGTGGGTGGGGCCTTGCTGGTACGCTACCGGTTGACCCGCTATCCGGATAAACCCATTAGAAGAGAAGAAGATTCTGAAGAAGGTTAATTTCCGGAAATCAGCGCACAAAGAAGGCCTTGAAGCAACCGCTCCAAGGCCTTCTTTAAATAATTTTTTATTCTAGAACCACGCTCACCAAGCTGCTGTATTCATAGGCGAATGGCATTCGTCCCTACGGAATTTCTTTTCTATATGCGCTTTTATCTTGATGCCTTCTACCTCTAAAGCAGCGCTTTCAATTTTTCCACCACCGCATCAATTTCCTCGCGGGTATTGTGGCGACAAAAAGAAAACCGTACGGGAACCATTTCGGCAGACTGTCCGTTGTGGAGCGCCTGAATAACGTGGCTGACTGATGACGCGCCGCTGCTACACGCCGAACCGCCGCTGACGCAAATGCCGGCCATGTCGAGCGCAAAAAGCAGCATTTCCGACTTGGCGGTTTTAGGAAAAGAAACGTTCAAAACAGTGTAGAGGCGGTCGTCGCCCTGCCCACCATTACAGCGGATTTGGGGAATTTCAGCGGTTAGTTTCTGACAGAGATAATCCCGCAGGTCAGCGATTTTCCGGGAATCTTCTTCATAACGCGCCATCGCCAGCTCCAAGGCCTTTGCGAAGCCCACAATTCCATACAGGTTTTCGGTTCCGGCACGCATGTTACGTTCCTGCGAGCCGCCTTGCAGCAGCGGCTTTACCTGCACGTTTTCGTTGACATACAGCAATCCGATTCCTTTCGGCCCGTGGAATTTATGACCGGCACCGGAGGCAAAATGCACTTTCACCCGGCTGAAATCGATGGGGTAGTGACCGATGGTTTGTACCATGTCGCAGTGGAAAATGGCACCGTATTGCTCGCAAAGCGCGCTTACTTTTTCCACCGGGAGCAGGTTGCCAATCTCGTTGTTGGCGTGCATCAGCGAGACCAGCGCTTTGTCTTCTGAAGCGGCTAACAGGCTTTCCAAATGGGCTACATCCAGATGGCCATCCGGCAAGACCCGGACCAGCTCCAGCGGCAGGCCGCGCTCTTTGGCAATGGCTTCGGTGGCGTGGAGAGTGGCGTGATGCTCGATAGGGGAGGTGATGATGCGCTTGCAGCCCAGGTCGCGCACGGCGGCGAGAATGGCCGTGTTGGAGCTTTCGGTGCCGCCGGAGGTAAAAAAGATTTCGCCGGGCTTGCAGCCCAGCAACTTTGCAACGCTTTTGCGGGCCGCTTCGATGCCCATTTTGGCTTCCCGTCCATAGGAATAAACGGAGGATGGATTGCCAAACCGCTCCGTCAGATACGGCAGCATGGCTTCTAAAACTTCCGGGTCCAGGGCGGTGGTGGCCGCGTTGTCAAAGTAAATCCGTGTCATAACCCCTAAAACTAATTTTTTTTTAGGGTACAAAATTAAGCTGCACGCCGGGTTTCTGTGCTCTTGAAAGGCATGCCATTTTCCGGAAAAGAAAGATCATTTTCCGGAAATTACTTTTTTGCCGGAGACTCTTGGTACCAAATCCAGGGAGGCGATTTCCGGAAAATAGAAGGTTTTTTAGAACGGCGTATCGTCGGAGCTGCCGCTGCCGCCGCCCCGTGGCCGGAACCCGCCGAAGGGTGAGCCCGGAAAAGTGCCGCCTCCGCCGCCCATGTCGTCTTCGTCGTCGAAATTATAATCGTTGCCGCGCGACTTAAAAGTCTGCGCCCCAGGCTGAATGTGGAGGCTGGAGCCTTCAAAGCCGCTGCCGTCTGTGGGGCCGCCCCGCATTCCGGCAAACGGGTTGCCGCCGGGCATGCTGCCGGAGTAAAAACCGGTTCCGTCGTCGAGGTCCACGAATTTCTGGTATTCTTTGATAAAGCGCACCTTCACGGTGTCGGTCTGGCCGCTCCGGTTTTTGGCAATGTGGATGTGGGTTTCGCCTTCAATGGCCTGACCCATCTCGTCGTTGTTGATACCATAGTATTCCGGGCGGTAGAGGAACATAACCATATCGGCATCCTGTTCAATCGCGCCCGATTCCCGGAGGTCGCTCAGTTGCGGCACTTTGCTTTCTTTCCGGCTTTCCACACCCCGGTTCAACTGCGAAAGAGCGATAATGGGGATTTCCAGTTCTTTGGCCAGCGATTTAAGGTCGCGGGAGATTTTAGAGATTTCCTGCTCGCGGTTGCCGCCTTTGTTGATGTCGGCCTGCATCAGTTGCAGGTAGTCGATGATAATCATCTGGATATCGTGGCGCTGCTTGAGGCGGCGGGCTTTGGCACGCAGCTCAAAGATGTTGAGTGCCGCCTGATCGTCCAGAAAGATCGGCGCTGCCGAGAGGTGCGTCATGCGCTGGGTCATCTGCACAAACTCATGCTCCTGCATCCGGCCTTTGGTGATGGCGTCCATACTCACCTCCGTTTGCGCAGCCAGCATCCTTTTTACCAGCTCGCCCGCGCCCATCTCCAAAGAGAAAAACGCAACGGGGTAGGGCTTGTCGGAGTTGAGCGCCGCATTCATGGCGAGGTTAAGGCAGAAGGCTGTTTTACCCACCGCCGGACGAGCCGCCACGATGATGAGTGCGTTTTTCTGCCAACCTGCCGTGAGCCGGTCGAGGGCCATAAAGCCGGTGGGAACACCGGTTACGTCCGACTGGTTGTTTTTGGCAAACTCAATTTCGGCCACCGTTTCCACCAAAACATCGGGCAGGCTTTTAAAGTTTTTCCGCAGGTGCTTGTCGGTGATTTCGTAGAGGCTGCTTTCGGCTTTGTCGAGCAGGTCAAAAACGTCGGAGCCTTCGTTGTAGGCATCGCCGATAATGTCGCCGGAAATGCGGATGAGTTCCCGCATCACGTATTTCTCCATTACAATCCGCGCGTGGGCTTCCACGTGGGCGGAGGATACCACGTTCATCGTGAGGCGGGTGAGGTAATAGGCGCCGCCAATCAGCTCCAGATCGCCGGCCTTGCGCAGGTCTTCGGTAACGGTGAGCAAATCCACCGGCATGCTGGAATCAAACAGCCGACGCACCGAAGCGTAGATTTTCTGGTGGGCCGTTTCGTAAAAACAATCCGGGCTTTGAATGATTTCCAGTACCTGCGCCAGCTTGTCTTTTTCCAACATCACGGCTCCCAAGACGGCTTCTTCAATCTCCCGCGCCTGCGGCGTGATGCGCCCAAAAACCAGATTGCCAAGGTCGGGCTTTGGCCGCCGCGAAGTGCCCAGATTGTTGCGGAGATTGGGAGTCATAAAGAAAGAAAATGGGAGAAAAGAAAGCAGAAAGCTCCAAATGCGGGGCACTGCTGCCTGCCGGACCCGCGTGTTGGAGAATCGAAAGTAGTACCGGAAAATGAAAAAAAGAAGCACTGCTTTTGGCGTATATTCCAAGCGGTGAGCTTTCCGGAATGCAGGCCTCGGCGGGCCTTTTAAAAACCCAAAAAGCCGGAAATTTCCGGCTTTTTGGGGTGCTGTAAAGGGTGTGATTAGTGGGTCGTAACCTTTACCGATTCGTACTTGGCGTCATCGCTGCGCAGCGAAACCATCACCACGGTGCCGGTTGGCAAATCGCCTTTCAGGTCCACCACAACGGTGTTGGTACCTACGGCAGCCTGTACGGTTTGAGTGTGCAGCACGCGGCCTGCGATATCGCTTACCGAAAGTTGAAGAGTGCGCGCAGCCTCCGAAGCGAAGGTTACGTTGAACGGACCTTTTGCCGGGTTGGGCGAAACGGCCAGTGCTTTGGATTTCAGCGCGAGGAGGCTGTTTACTGCCTTTTTAGAGAACGAAACATTTTCTACAGCAAGTTTCAGGTATTGCGTCTTGCCGCTGGCCGAAAGCGTGAAATCCAGTGTTTTTACGTCCTTCGGATTTAAGGGTTGACCGATTTTGTCGGATACGAAATCCTCAAAAGAAATTTCATAGTCTTTACCGTTTTCTACCAGCGTAACGATGGTTTTGTACTGCGCTTTCCAGGCGGTAATAGAGTCGCGGGTAAGGCGGATCTCCATTTTGCCAGTACCAGCTGCCCGGAATTTCAGGGTTTTGTAGGCCGTCAGGTCGAGCGGCTCAGTGCCGGGCAGCAAGGATTTATAAAGGGTAATGTAATCGCTGCTACTGGCCTTCAGGTTTACGCTGCGATACACCGGCAGTTCGTCGTCGGCATACACGCGGGCGGGGTTATTGGCCGGCTCATAGGTTTGGATAGACGTGTATTCTTTGTCAAAATCCAGTCCCCAGTTGCCGTCTGCCAAATACACCTGATCCACCAGCGAATCGCCGAGGTAAAGCAATCCTTCATACTCATAACCATCACCAATCGGAACGGCAACCACGGCATCGCCATTGGCTTTGTAAGTTACAGGCAGGGTGCGGGCCTGCTGACCGGCCACTTCGTTGGTACGCTCGGTGAATTCCACCTTGCCGTCCTGAATGCCCGTGGTGTTGCGCAGGGTCAGCAGCAGGGTGTCTTTATGGCGAACCCCCCGGGTGATGTAGGCCGCCGGCATATTGTCGGCAGAAGGCACCACGGTGAGCGGACGCACGGCGCTTAGTTTGTCCAGGATATCGCCGGCAAGCTTGTTGGCGTCGGCCGGAGAAGCCGCCCAAACCTGGAAGTTATACACCGTATCATCCTTGGCATAGCGGGAAATGACCCAGCCGGTTTGCAGCCGATAAGCGTTGTCGCCCGGTTTTTTACCCGCAGCAAAAGCGATGGCATACTCTACCAAGCCGTTGGCCTGGCGAATGGCATAGCGGGAGAAAGGAACACCGTTGATGGTGGTTGGAACAATGTTCAGGATGGTTCCACCTTTAAAGCGGTCGCAGATAGACTTGGTGTGGTTGTAGGCACGGTTGATGGTTTTAATCCCCAGCACCGATGCTTTGGTAACATTGCTGCGGGTATAATCCACCGACAAGGCTTCCTGGGCAATCGTGAGCGCGGGCAGGTCTGCCGGAGTCGAAATCCGGGGGACGTCACCGGAGCGCAGGTTGGCCGGCATCATATCGGGCAGTTCCTGCACAACGGCGGTTCCTTTGGCGGCAACCGCCATATCAAGGGCTTCAAAAACAGGGGCTTCTTTGGTATTGAAGGTTTTGTTTAAGTCATACTTGAGGCGGTTGTAATTGCGGCGGGTCACCAATCCACCCAGTCCTTCGCTTTCCAGACCCCCGTTATTTCCGGAACCTGTGCTGTCGCTCAGCACCAGAATTTGCTGGTAAGCGGTGTCTTTACAGCCATTGCCGTTGGTTACAATCTGACGAACGGTGAACGGCCCGGCAGCTGCGTAGCTGTGGGTTGCCACGGCCGTAATATCGGTTGTGCCATCCCCAAAGTCCCAGCTGTATTGATAGGAAGGCTGCTGGCTGATAGTGGTGAATGTAAACGCATTTCCGGTAACTGCCTGTGCGGTGTCGGGCGTTGTGGTGAAGCCCGCTGTTGCCGCCGGATAAACCGTTACCTGCATGGAAACACTGTTGGTGCCGCCAGGGCCGGTGCCGGTCAGGGTTACGGTATAAACGCCCGCTGCGGCATAGGTATGATAAGCTTGCGAAACATTATCCACAAAAGCGCCATCGCCAAATTCCCAGTGGAGGGCAATCGGGCCGGAACCGGTGGTGGTATTGGTGAAATGGAACAGATTGCCGGTAACACACTGCGCTGGATCATCGATTGTAAAGGACGCTTGCGTAGGTGTCGGTTGCACGGTTACGGTTTGTGTGGCGCTGTCTTTACAACCGTTGGCGGTGGTCACAATTTGCTTGATGGTGTAAGTGCCCTGTGCGCTGTAAGACTTTCCGGTTACGTCTGTTGTTGTGGCAGTAGTACCATCCCCCAGGTCCCAGAAGTAAGTGTTTCCGGAAACCGGAGCCGTTGTAGTGAAGTCAAAATTGTTGCCGGTCAGCGGTTGGGTGCTGTTATTAACGGTAAAGCCTGCGGTCGCTGCCGGATAAACGGTTACCGATTGGGTGGCGCTGTCTTTGCTGTTGTTATTGTCAGTTACTACCAGCTTCACAGAATAGGTGCCAGCAACCGAATACACTTTGGTAGGGTTCGCAGCAGTTGCCGTAGTTCCATCGCCGAAGCTCCACTGGTAACTCAACGGGGCTGAACCAGTGGCCGTGCTGCTAAATACAAAACTGTTTCCGGTAAGGCATTGCGCCGGTTGATTGATTGTAAACGAAGTGCTCGCCGGATTCGGGGTAACGGTTACCGTCTGTGTGGTGCTGTCTTTACAACCGTGTGCCGAGGTAATCACCAATTTCACGGTATAAGTGCCGGCAGCGGCGTAGGATTTTCCGGAAATAGAAGCCGCTGTAGAAGTCGTTCCATCACCCAGATCCCAGCTATAGCTGTTACCCGCAGCGTTGTTGGCCGGGGTAAAATTGAAGCTGTTTCCGGAAAGGGGCTGGCTGGCAGTGTTCACCGCAAAACCGGCAGCAGGCTGCGGGTTCACGGTTACGGTTTTCGTCGTGCTGTCTTTAGCACCGCCATTGCCGGTCACCACCAGTTTCACGGTATAAGTACCGGCAGTGGTGTAGGTTTTGGTTGGATTAGCCGTAGTGGAAGTAGTTCCGTCGCCAAAGTTCCACTGATACGTCAGAGGGGCTGTTCCGGTAGAAGTGTTGGTGAAAACAAAAGAATTTCCGGAAAAACACTGCGCATTGGCATTCACACTAAAGCCTGCCACAGTCGCCGCGCCGTTCATGTTGGGCAGAGGCGAAGTGAAATACTGCGGGTGGTCTTCTCCGCCGTTGTGCTTGTAAGACTGACCGATAATCTGCCCGTCGATATTGCCCTGATTCACGGTTTTATCAATATCCGCAAAAGGCGCGAAAACAGTTCCCAGCACGGCGCTGCTGCCCACAATGTTCAGCTGCGTAGTCGCCGGAAAGTTATACAACACATATTGGCCATCAGAAGCGCCGGTGCCGGCCGAGTTGGTTACGTTCCAGTTGAACGTTCCGGGAGCATCCACATTCACCAGCAGAATTTTGGTTGCGCTGGGCGCACCGCCCTGGAAGGTAATGCTCTGGAAATTGTTCAGATTCGCACCCGTCAGGTTCAGCACGTTTACGCCGTTGGCCAAGCTGATATACACCTGACTGTTGGCCGGAACCACATTGCCCGGATAAGCCGTCGTGAGGTTGGAAGACGTATAAAGCGTTACGTTGTTCGTGTTGGTTGCAATATTGGTAGAATAGCTTTTCAGCTGTGTAAACGCCGCACCGAAATCAATCAGATTGCTTTGGAAAACCGGGTTTTCGGTAGGGCTCAGTTCCGGCGTAAATGTGTTGGCTGAAACCGCAAACTCCAGCCGGGGCGCACCGCCGTAGTTGCCGTTGGGCGTTACCCGGATCGGGCTGTACGCGTTATTGTTGTC
>JAEWBT010000133.1 GCA_023391015.1 Bacteroidota bacterium | reverse complement strand
TAGTGGCGCTTTTTGGCTTCCCAGTTTTTAAGGGTTTCCAGGTTTTTGGGGTCCAGGTCCAGCGAAACCTTTTGATAGACTTCCTGCAATTCCTTCAACAACCGGTCGCGGTCTTCAATGTCGGAGCCTTCCAGCACGTCCATCGTTTTCCGGATGCCAAACAGCTTTTGGGCCACATCGGCCTGTTCTTTAGCACGGCGGTCGTAGCCCCGGTTGTTTTCGGAAATCTCGCTTAAATACCGCGTGCGGCTCGGCGGAATGATAAAGATTTTTTCGCTTTGCTCTTCGTTGGGAACAAAGGTGGATTGCAGGTCGGCACCGGTTTTTTCCACGAGCAATTCCATCAGCGCGTGGTACATATTGTTGGTGCCCGGGTCGTTGAACTGGCTCGCAATCGTGCCATATACCGGCATGTCCTCGGCAGGCTCGTCAAAGCGTTTGTGGTTGCGCTGAAACTGCTTTTTCACATCGCGCAGGGCGTCGGCAGCACCGCGTTTGTCAAACTTGTTGATGCAGACGAGGTCGGCAAAGTCCAGCATGTCGATTTTTTCCAGCTGGGTAGCGGCACCGTACTCCGGGGTCATCACGTAGAGGCTGGCGTCGCAGTAATCCGTAATCTGCGTGTCGCTTTGGCCAATTCCGGACGTCTCCAGAATAATTAAATCAAAATGGGCCGCTTTGAGGATGTCCACCGCGTCCTGAATGTGGCGGGATACGGCCAGGTTGCTTTGCCGCGTGGCCATGGAGCGCATATAGACGCGCGGGTTGCGGATGGCGTTCATCCGGATACGGTCGCCGAGGAGCGCACCGCCGGTTTTGCGCTTGGACGGATCCACGGAAATCAGCGCGATGTTTTTTTCCGGGAAATCCAGCAAAAAACGGCGCACGATTTCATCCACGAGCGACGATTTTCCAGAACCGCCGGTGCCGGTAATGCCGAGAACGGGTGAGGCCTTGGATTTTGGCCCTTGGTTATTGTCGTTTTGCCACTGCCGAACTTCTTCCAGCATCTGCTTCGTCTCGGCGGTGTCGCCATAGTTTTCAGCAGCGGAAATAAGGCGGGCAATGCTTTTGGCGTCGTGGTCTTTCAGGTGCGTTAGTTCGCCGTTCAGCTGGTCGCCTACGGCGTAATCGCTTTGCTCCAACAAATCCTGGATCATGCCTTCCAAGCCCATCGCGCGACCGTCGTCGGGAGAATAAATACGGGTAATGCCGTAGTTGTGTAACTCTTCAATTTCGGTGGGCAGAATTACGCCGCCCCCGCCGCCAAACAGCTTGATATGGCCGCAGCCGCGCTCTTTCAGGAGGTCGTACATGTATTTAAAATACTCTACGTGGCCGCCCTGGTATGAGGTAATGGCAATGGCGTTAGCGTCTTCCTGAATGGCACAATCCACCACTTCCTGCACCGAGCGGTCGTGGCCGAGGTGAATCACTTCCGCACCGTTGGCCTGCATGATGCGGCGCATGATGTTGATAGAAGCGTCGTGGCCGTCAAAAAGGGAAGCGGCGGTAACAATGCGGATTTTGTGTTGGGGCGTAAAAGACATAACCGGCGATTAATTTCTGTTGTAGAAGGCTACAAATTTACGGCAGCGGCAGCAGGCCACAGCCAGCAGCTTTTGGCAGCCCCGCATAGCTTCCACCTTGTTTTTCAAACCGGCGGGCGTGTTTTAAATTTTAAATACCGCCAAAACCGCCACGACAGAAACCCTCGTATGTGGTGTTGTAAACTTTTTTCAAACAACAAAACACACAACCCCATGCGACCCAACAAAATCGCCATTCTGATGCTCGGCCTTGCCCTTGCCACTGGCTATAACGCTTCTGCCCAGGGCATGAAGGAAAAAACCGTAATGGTTGGCGGTGCGCCGATGTACCCGTCTAAAAACATCATTGAGAATGCCGTTAATTCCAAAGACCATACTACGCTGGTAGCTGCCGTGAAAGCCGCCGGACTGGTAGAAACGCTGCAAGGCCCCGGCCCTTTTACGGTGCTGGCGCCTACCAATGCTGCTTTTGACAAACTGCCAAAAGGAACGGTGGAAACGCTGCTGAAGCCGGAAAACAAGGAGATGCTGCAAAAAGTGCTCACCTACCATGTGCTTTCCGGAAAATTCAACGCCAAAGACATCATGGCGGCCATTAAAAAATCGGACAACAAAATGGCAATCATGCCTACCGTACAAGGCGAAGAGCTGACGTTCTGGATGAAGGGCAAAGACATCTACGTGAAAGACAGCAAGGGCAACAGCGCGAAAGTGACCACTGCCGACGTGAACCAATCCAACGGCGTGATTCACGTGATTAACATGGTGCTGATGCCGTCGTAAGAAGGCTTTTTTCTTTCGCTGATTTATAAAAAACAGAAAAGGGCGTGTTCCATGGAATGCGTCCTTTTCTTTCTTTTAGCCCGCCGCATGTTCCCGCACTGCCGGAACCACCTTGGTGGCAAACAGTTCCATCGAGCGCAGCACCTTGGCATGGGGCAAATCGCCGATAGACATTTGCAACAGGAAACGGGTGTTTCCAAACGCATCATACTCGGCACACAACTGGTCGATTACCTGCTGCGGACTGCCCACGAGCAGGTGGCCGGAAGGCTCCAGGGCCATGTCATACACCGAGCGCCCGCTGGGGCTCCAGCCGCGCTCCTGCCCGATGCGGCTAAACACCCCATGATGGGCCGGATAGAAATCATCGGCGGCCTCCTGCGAGTCGTCGGCGATATAGCAATGCTGGTTGATGCAAATCTGCGCACCGCCATGATCCATCCCGGCCAACTGCTCTTTGTAAAGCTCCACAAAAGGCACAAACTGCGACCACCGCCCGCCAATAATGGCCAGGGTGAGCGGCAGGTTGTAGCGCGCCGCCCGCACCACGCTTTGCGGCGTGCCGCCCACAGCCACCCACAAGGGCAGGGGCGTTTGCACAGGCCGGGGATAGACGGTGGCCGCCTGCAAGGACTGCACGTGTTTTCCGGAAGCCGTTACCTTTTCCTGGCGGCAGAGCAAGGCCAGCAAATCCAGCTTTTCGGCAAAAAGGGTTTCATAATCCTGAAGATTATACCCAAAAAGCGGAAAGCTTTCGATGAAAGACCCGCGACCGGCCATGATTTCGGCGCGCCCGTTGGAGATATTATCCAGCGAAGAAAACTGCTCAAACACGCGCACCGGGTCGTCGCTGCTCAGCACCGTAACGGCAGAGGAAAGGCGGATTTTTTCGGTAATGGCGGCAATGGCCGCAAGGGCTACCGGCGGACTGCTCACGGCATAATCGGCGCGGTGGTGTTCGCCAATGGCAAAAACATCGAGGCCCAGGCGGTCGGCGTGGCGGCCTTCTTCCAAAAGATTTTGAAAGCGCTGCCGGGGCGAAAGGTTGCCGAGGTCGGCAAAGGTGGAAAGGCCAAATTGGAGCATGGAGTGCAAGGTAGCGGTTGTTTAGAAAGGTAATCTCCCGGCAATAAAATAAAGCCACAGATTTAAATACGGCCTTCGCCCATGCTCCCCCACAACAGCTGTGGAAGGAGCTTCCAAGCGGCTGGAAATGGATTCCACAGCTGTTGAACCCGCTTCCAGACGGTTGGAAATGGTTTCAACAGCTGTGGGAAGGGCTTCCAGGCGGCTGGAAATGATTTCAACAGCTGTGGAAACCGCTTCCAGGCGGCTGGATATGGTTTCCACAGTATATGAAGACCCTTCTGGAGCCTTGCCGAACGTGTTTTTCCGGGAAAAAAATCCGTTTGCAGCTTTTCCGGAGAGAACAGATGGATTATTTTTGGTTTGCCTGTGGCTCTTAAAGCCATTTTCTTTCTCAATCAACCCGCTCCACACTTCCTTATGGTACGCTCCACCAACCTCCGCATGCTGACGGTTTACCTGTTTTATCAGGTGATTAAAAACATTTTAGACCAACTGGAACGTCTCTCGCTCGAAGACGCCGGCCTGCGCACACGCATCGGGCAACTGCGAACGCTTTTCAACGCCTATGACGCCCTGATGCGACGAACGCAGGGCTCTTCCAACACCCAGGGCCTCCTTGATTATGACGCCAGGCGCGATGACCTGCTGCGGGGGCTGCAATTGGTGATACAAGGATATAGCTTTTCGCCGCAGCGCGAAAAAGCCGAAGCCGCCCGCCTGCTGCTGCGTTTTTACAACACATATGGCAATGGGCTCACGGAGTTGGCGCAGCTCAAGGAAACGGCGGTGATTACCAACCTGTTGCAGGATTTCCGGAAACCCGAGGGCGTGGCGGCGCTGGAGCGCCTCTCGCCTACCCTGCGGACGGATTGGATCGCACCGCTGGAGGAAGCCAACCGGAATTTTGAAGCCCTTTACAGCACCCGCGCCCAAGACCTGCACGTGGAGGAAACCGGACTGCCGACCAAAACCCGCGACGAGGCGCAGGAAGCATTTGACAAAGTAGGGCGGCGCCTCAACTCTTTGCTGGAGCTGGCCGAAGACGAAGGCGCACCCAACCCGGAATACGCGAAGGCGGCACAGATCATCAATACGGAGGTGGAAACCGCCAAAGCCAATCAGCGCCGGGGCGGCGGAGCAGGCGACACGCCGCCGCAGCCGTAAGGAAAGTTTGGGATTTTTAAGAGAACAGAAGCGATGGTTTCCCGGAGGTAGGGAGGCCGTTGCTTTTTTGTTTTGGGGGATGCGCGGGGAGGGTCCGGCATTACTTTTCTAAAGCTTTTTTCCGGAAATCATTCTCTTAAAATCCCCAAAAAGATGCAACGTCCTTTTTTGCGCGCCCTGCTGCTGTGTTTTTCGGTTTTGCTCTCTGGCCCCACCCTTCAGGCCCAGCAGGCCCGCGGTCCGGTAGCCGAAGCCCTGCGGCAGTTTGAAGCCTACAAACCCACCATCGAAGCCCGCGAAGACGCCATTGTGGAAGGCCCGGAAGCCATCTCCGGCGACCTCAACGGCGACGGCCTCACCGATTGCTTGCTGCATTTCATACTGCTTCCGCAAGGCGGTGGCAATGCCATTATTGGCCGGCAGACGGCTGTGTACCTCAACACCGGAACAGGTATGAAAGTGGATGGCGCGTTTCCGGAACTGGACGTATGCTATGTGCCGGAAGCCATCGAAAAAGGCGTGATCCGCATGCGTATCTACGAGTGCGCCCCGCCCTACAACACCGAAAAAGGCGTACGCTACTACCGCTGGCAATCCCGGAAACTAACGCGCGTGCGGTAGAAGATTTTTAAAAAATCGCCGCCGCTACTTTCCGGATGTTGTCGCTCTTGCCCATCGAGTAGAAGTGCAGCACCGGCACACCCGCCTGAAGTAGTTCTTTGCATTGTGCAATGGCCCACTCCACGCCAATTTGCTTTACGGCAACGTTGTCTTTGGCACCGTCCACCGCGTGGATAAGGTCTTCCGGAAGGTCAATTTTAAACGTCTTGGGCAGCATGGAAAGATGGCCTTTGGTGGCAATGGGTTTGATGCCCGGGATGATGGGAATGGTGATGCCCAGCGCCCGCACCTGCCGCACAAAATCAAAGTATTTGGCGTTGTCGAAAAACATCTGCGTTACGATGTAATCGGCACCGGCAGCTACTTTTTCCGCCAGTTTTTGCAGGTCGTAGCCAAAAGAAGGTGCTTCAATGTGTTTTTCCGGATAGCCGGCAATGCCAATGCAAAACCGGTTGGCTTCTTCGCACGGAATCTCGCCGCTGAGGTACACCCCCTGCCCAATATCGTTCATGTGGCGCACCAGATCGATGGCCCGGCAATGGCCGCCCGACGTGGGTTCAAAGTGATTTTGGCCTTTCATGGGGTCGCCGCGCAGGGCCATCACATTGTCGATGCCCAGGTACAGACAATCCACCAGCAGGTATTCGGTTTCTTCCTTGGAAAATCCGCCACAAAGCACATGCGGCACCGTGTCCACGCCGTATTTGTGCTGGATGGCCGCGCAGATGCCCAGCGTGCCGGGGCGCATCCGGGTGATGCGGCGCTCCATCAGGCCATTGCCTTTGTCGAGATACACGTATTCTTCCCGCGAAGTGGTTACGTCGATAAACGGCGGTTTAAATTCCATCAAGGGGTCGATGTTGTTGTAGAGATCCTTGATACCAATGCCTTTTTGCGGCGGAATCACCTCCAGCGAAAACAAGGTTTTGCCATTGGCGCGGGCGATATGTTCAGTGATTTTCAAAGCGTAGTAGTTAGTGTTTCAGCAACGGATAAAACGTGGGACACAAAACGTGGGTCATTGCGAGGAGGGACGACGAAGCAACCTGCACATCTAACGAGATATTTTGTGCAGGTTGCTTCGCTTCGCTCGCAATGACACCCAATTTGTAATCACCCGGAGATAAGATTCGGGCGCAGCCACTTGCGGGCTTGTTCTACGGATACGCCCTTGCGCCGGGCGTAGTCTTCCAGCTGCTCGTCGGTGATGCGGCCCACGCCAAAATACTTGGCCTGCGGATGGGCAAAATAATATCCGGAAACCGACGCTGCGGGCCACATCGCCAGGCTGTCGGTGAGCTCCACGCCAATCGCTTCTTTCACGCCCAGCAGGCTCCAAATCGTAGGCTTTTCCTGATGGTCGGGACAGGCGGGATAGCCTGGCGCGGGCCGGATACCAGCATATTTTTCGGCAATCAGGGCGTCGTTGTCAAGGGTTTCATCGGCAGCATAGCCCCAGGCTTCTTTCCGCACTTTTTGGTGGAGATATTCGGCAAACGCCTCGGCCAGCCGGTCGGCCAGCGCTTTCACCATAATGGCGTTGTAATCGTCGTTGGCAGCGGCAAATTGGGCCGCTTTTTCATCTGCGCCAAAGCCCGTGTTCACGCAAAACGCACCGATATAATCCTGTACCGTTTCGCTTTGCGGATGAATAAAATCAGACAAGGCCAGATACGGCTGACCGGCGGCTTTTTTGTGTTGCTGCCGCAGGGTGTGGAAGGTAAAATGCCGGTTGCCGTCTGCTACTTTAATGTCATCCTCCGCCGTGGCGTGTGCCGGAAAAATACCGAAAATGGCTTTCGCAGTAACCCATTTTCCAGAAATCATCTGCGCCAGCATCCGCTGTGCATCGGCATACAGCTGCCGCGCACTTTCGCCCACCAGCGCATCTTGCAGAATCTTCGGAAAATGCCCGTGCAAATCCCAGCTCCGGAAAAACGGCGACCAATCGATAAAAGGCACCAGCGCTTCCAGGTCCTGGTTTTCAATGACCTGAATGCCCGGCTGCTGCGGCGCAACCGGTGGTGTGGCCGCCCAGTCGGTTGGAAATTTTCCAGCCCGTGCTTCTTCCAGCGAGATGTACTCTTTCGCACCCAGCCCTTTCCGGAATCCTTCGCGCACGCCCGCATATTCCGCCTCAATGCCCGCCAGATACTCGCCGCGCCGGTTGCTCAGCAAGGCGCTCACCACATTCACCGCCCGCGATGCATCGGCCACGTGCACCACCGCGTTCTGGTATTTAGGCGAGATTTTCACCGCCGTATGCGCCCGCGAAGTGGTTGCGCCGCCAATCAGGAGGGGCAGTTGCAGCTCGCGCCGCGAAAGCTCTTCAGCCAGGTATTCCATCTCATCCAGGCTGGGGGTGATAAGACCACTCAGCCCAATGATATCTACCTTTTCGTCTAAGGCCGTTTGGATGATTTTTTCTGCCGGTACCATCACACCGAGGTCCACAATTTCGTAGTTGTTGCAGCCCAGCACCACGCTCACGATGTTTTTGCCAATGTCATGCACGTCGCCTTTTACCGTTGCCATCAGAATCTTTCCATTGGATTTCTGGCGCTGGTCTTTGGCCGCCTCGATAAAGGGTTGCAGGTAGGCCACGGCTTTCTTCATTACCCGCGCCGACTTCACCACCTGCGGCAAAAACATTTTTCCGGAACCGAAGAGGTCGCCCACCACGCCCATGCCGGTCATCAGCGGGCCTTCAATAACTTCTAGTGGTTTGGTGGCTTGCTGCCGGGCTTCTTCGGCGTCGGCTTCAATAAAGCGGTCGTCGCCTTTCACCAGCGCGTGGGTAATGCGCGCCTGCAAGGGTTGCTCGCGCCAGGCCAGGTCTTCGGTCTTTTCTTTTTTGGTGGATTTGTGCCGCTCCGAATAATCCAGCAAACGCTCGGTGGCGTCGGCGCGGCGGTCGAGCATCACATCTTCCACCAGCGTCAACAATTCTTCCGGAATCTCGTCGTACACGGTGAGCATCGCCGGATTCACGATGCCCATATTCATCCCTGCTTTGATGGCGTGGTAGAGAAAAACCGAGTGCATGGCTTCGCGCACAGTATCATTTCCCCGGAACGAAAACGACACATTACTGACCCCACCGCTCACCGAAACCGCCGGATATTTTTGGCGCACCCAACGCGTAGCCCGGATAAAATCAAGGGCATTTTGGCGGTGCTCATCTATACCCGTCGCCACCGGAAAGATGTTGAGATCGAAGATGATGTCTTCTTCCGGAAAATGCGCGTTCCGGGTGAGCAATTCATAGGAGCGCTGCACGATTTCCAACCGGCGGTCGTAGTTATCGGCCTGCCCCACTTCATCAAAAGCCATCACAATCACCGCCGCGCCGTAGCGCCGGATGGCTTTGGCTTGCTTTAGAAAAACGGCCTCGCCTTCTTTAAGGCTGATGGAATTCACCACACATTTGCCTTGCGCCACCTGCAAACCCGCTTCCAGAATCGCCCATTTAGAGGAGTCAATCATGAGCGGAATGCGGGCGATATCCGGCTCGGCGGCGATGAGGTTGAGAAACTTCACCATGCAGGCCTTGCCGTCGAGCAGGCCGTCGTCAAAATTGACGTCCAGAATCTGCGCGCCGCCTTCTACCTGCTCGCGCGCAATGGCCAGCGCCTCGGCAAACTGCCCTTCCTTGATCAGCCGCAAAAACTTTTTAGAGCCCGCCACATTGGTGCGCTCCCCGACGTTGATAAAATTGGCCTCCGGCGTGATGACGAGCGGTTCGAGGCCGGAAAGCTTCAGGTGTTTCATAGGTTAGTTGGACGCTGCTTTGCAGCATTGGACTTCCCTTTGGGAAATTGGACTGCCTTCGGCAATTGGAGCCTCCGGCTTCTATCGTGATTCTTTTTGTCATTCCCGAAGGGAATCTTTACTATTTTGGGTTTTGGCCTCACCCCTTGGCGAGTTAGCCTCACCCCCGGCCCCTCTCCGAAGGAGAGGGGTGACAGCTTAGCGGACTTGTTTGAGAAATTTCCGGAAAAGGAGTGGTTAATTTCCGGAAAATGACCCTGAATTTCCGGAAAATCAAGGCTGGATTTCCGGAAAGCAAAGCGCTAAGCGGGGGTTAAAGCCCCTCCTCCGGAGGGGTTGGGGAGGCCGGGGTTGGGGAGGCCTACGTTACGTGGTTGATAATCCTTCGCCAACTCGGCCAAGGCGTGAATGTGCGCAGGCGTGGTGCCACAGCAGCCGCCAATAATGTTGATAAGGCCTTTCTCCAGATATTCTTTCACCTGCGCGGCCATGTCGGCGGGCGTTTCGTCGTACTGGCCAAAAGCGTTGGGCAGCCCGGCGTTGGGATAAGCCGAGATATGAAATTCGGAATGGTGGGCCAGCGTTTCGAGATAAGGCAACAGCTGCGAAGCACCCAGCGCGCAGTTAAAGCCCACGCTCAATAAGGGCAGGTGCGAAACCGAAATCAGAAAGGCCTCGGCGGTTTGTCCGCTCAGCGTTCTTCCGGAAGCGTCGGTGATGGTTCCGGAAACCATAATGGGAATGATTTCGCCCCGCTCCTCGGCCAGTTCATCAATGGCAAACAAGGCAGCCTTTGCGTTGAGCGTATCGAAGATGGTTTCTACGAGCAAAATATCAGCCCCGCCGTCGAGCAAGGCTTCGGCCTGTTGGCGGTAGGCCACGCGCAAATCTTCAAACGTCACGGCCCGAAAACCGGGATCATTTACATCGGGCGAAAGCGAAGCTGTTTTGTTGGTGGGGCCGATAGCGCCGGCTACAAAGCGCGGCTTTCCGGGATTGGCAGCGGTGTAGCTATCGCAAACGCGGCGGGCAATTTTGGCGGATTCGTAGTTCAGTTCCATCACCAAATCTTCCATGCCATAATCGGCCATGGCAATGGTGGTTCCGGAAAAGGTGTTGGTCTCAATAATATCCGCACCGGCGTCGAGGTATTCCCGGTGGATGGCCTCGATAATGTCGGGGCGCGTCAGCGACAGCAAATCGTTGTTGCCTTTGAGCGGACTGGGCCAGTCGGCAAAGCGGTCGCCACGGTAGGCCGCTTCATCCAGCTTGTAGCGCTGAATCATGGTGCCCATCGCGCCATCGAGGATAAGAATCCGGCTGGCAAGGGCTTTATAAAGAGAATCGGTGTGTTTCAATTTTGAAAAAGGACATTTCAAAACTGAAAATGCTATCTCCAAAAGGGAAAGAGATAGAAACGAGTGGTTATTTTTCCGGAAATCGGGGGCGATCACCGGTAGAATGTAGCACCTTCTTTACGTCGGAGACGTAAAGGGTTGCTAAGGCTTCGCAGGGTCTAATCCCTCCGCCTTTCTGGATAACACTTTCAGAAAAAAGTAAAAGAGCGGCTGCGAAGATAAGGGCCGTCACGTTAAAAAAGTTCCGGAAAACCTGATTGTCTTCCGGAACTGATACGTCTTTGGACCCACCTATCGGGCGGCCTAACGGATGGGGGTTCCGGCGGCATCGGTTCCGGAATTTTCGCCTTTTTTACCACCGCTTTGGGCTTCGCCGTAAGAAGATTCAGAGCCATATTCTTCGCCCAGATCGCCGGGCTTTTTGCTCTTGCCTTCCGCATCCGGGTTGGCGGGCGTCTGCGCACCGTCGGGCTCGCGCGAATCCGGCGTTTGGGTGCCGCCATAAGGCGAACCAAAGCCACCTTCGTTGGCCATTTCAGGCGGATAATTGGTATCGGCGCCGTTGGTGTTCACGGTGCGGTCGTTGGGGTCGGCGTGCAGGTCTTTTTCGGCACTAGCCGGAGGATTTGGCTTGTTCATGAGGATTTGTGTTTTGATATTTTTCCGGAAACCGACCGGGCAGGAAAGCTTTTTCAAGTTGCTATTCAGGAATCATCCTGCCAGTTCCAATATATCCGACGTTTCCCGGCGCAGGCGTTGCAATAGTTCAGGATTATCGGCCAGCTTCTGACCATAGGAAGGAATCAGACTTTTCAGTTTTTGTTGCCATTCCGCCGAAGCCATTCTTTGGGGAAAGCATTTTGCCAGCACGTTCAGCATAATGCTAGCCGCGGTACTGGCTCCCGGCGAAGCACCCAGTAGGGCCGCCAGACTGCCATCCGCCGAGCTAATGACCTCGGTACCAAATTCCAGTACGCCACCGCTTTTCTCATCGGCTTTGATGACTTGCACCCGTTGTCCGGCTACCACCAGTTCCCAGTCTTCGGCGCGCGCATCGGGGTAATAATCGCGGAGGGTTTTGAGGCGGTCGGCGTCGGATTGGATAACTTGTTGAATCAGGTATTTAGTGAGCGGGATATTGTGCCAGCCTGCGCCCAGCATCGGCACGATATTGCCCAGCCGGAGGCTGGCCGGCAGGTCGCGGTAGGAGCCGTGTTTTAAAAACTTAGTAGAAAAACCGGCATACGGCCCAAACAGCAGGGCATCATGGCCTTCAATCTTGCGCGTATCAAGGTGCGGAACGCTCATGGGTGGCGCGCCCACGGCTGCTTTTCCATACACTTTGGCCCCGTGGCGGGCAATGACTTCCGGATTTTTGCAGCGCAGCCATTCCCCCGACACCGGAAAGCCGCCGTAGTGCTTTCCTTCCGGAATGTCAGCCGCTTGCAACAAGTGTAACGCGCCGCCACCTGCGCCGATAAAGACGAAAGGCGCCTGAATATTTTCCTGAAATTCTTCTTCCAGATTTTTCACCCGCACCTGCCAGAATGGGGCTCTGTCGGGCATATCGCGGTTTTTGAAACGGTGGAGGTCGCGCACTTCATAATTGTAAAAAACCTCGGCGCCGCGGGCTTCCATGCGCGTAATGAGGGTACGCGTGAGGGTGCCAAAATCCACATCCGTACCAATGGGCATGCAGGTGGCAGCTACCAGCTCGGCCGGGTCGCGGTCTTCCATCACCAAGGGCATCCACTGCGCCAGCGTAGCACGGTCTTCGGTGTATTGCATTTCCGCAAACAAAGGACGTTGTTTCATCGCCGCAAAGCGGGCGCGGAGAAACTGTACGTTTTCTGGTCCCCACACAAAAGCGCAGTGCGGTACCGAGCGGATAAAAGAAGGTGAGATAGCGCCCTCGCGCACCAGACTGGCCCAAAACTGACGCGAAATCTCAAACGCTTCGGCCACGGTTTCGGCCTTTTGGGTGTCCACCGTGCCGTCGTGCAGCATGGGGGTATAGTTCATTTCGCAAAAGCCGGAGTGGCCGGTGCCGGCATTGTTCCAGGCATCAGACGATTCAGCAGCGGCACGGCCGAGGCGTTCGTAGATGCGGATGCGCAGGGTGGGATCCAGCTCCTGCAGCAGCGTGCCGAGGGTGGCGCTCATGATCCCCGCGCCAATTAAAACAATATCTGTAGACATGAAAAACGTAAAAGACAGGTAAGCCTTTTACGTTCAAAAAACGGGCCGGGAAGCGTTCGTTTTAAAACCCCGAAGCAATAGCGCTGTCTTGGGAATGGCGCTTTAGTAGAGATAATACCCGCCTTTCAGATAATTGGGGCAGCGGTAGCTTTTGAGTTGGATGCTCAGGTTGATGGCAAACACAAAGTATTGGTCAAACGTAGTGGTGTTGCCCCGCTGCTTGCCTTCGCGGCCCAGTGCCACGGGCGATACTTCGCGGCTGCGGTCCTGCAACAAATAAGCAGGATTGGGCACCAGCGGATCGGCATTCGGGAAGGCCGCCGTACCAACATAGGTGGCGCTCACGTCGTCGAGGTAATCGGTTAGGGTGAGGCGGTCGGCCAGCTCGATGCCCAGGTTGAGGCCGGGGCGCAGCCAGTATTTAATGCCCATCCCTACCGGAAAACAAACCGAATAGCCACTGTATTTCCGGTCGCTGTAACCGGCGTTTTGGCCCTCGGTACCCAGGTCGCGGAGCTTGTAGGTGCCGCCGTTTACTTCCGCATACGGGTCGAATTTAAAAACGCCCACCCCACCTGTCAGGTAGGGCGTGAAACGGCTGTTGATTTCCCCCGTGGCGTAGCGGAAAAAATTAAACTCCGCCATCGCCGACGCTTCCAGCACGTTGGATTTAAAAGAAAGATTGCGCAGCCGCTCAAACTCGTTGGAATTATAAGAATCAGAATAACCCACCTGAGTGTAAAGAATATTGGTGCGCAGGGCAATGTAGGGCGTTAGGTGGAAGCGGGCAAAAGCGCCCACAGCAGGCCGGATATTCTGGAAACCGTAGTGGTTGTTGAGGTCGCCGAAGTACTGGGTGCCACCTGCGGTGATGCCAAACTCGTTTCCGCCGTAGTAGGTCTGGCTGCTGGCCGGGAGGCCGCAACAGAGGGTCAAAAGCAGAAAGAGATAACGCATTTTCCGGAATTTTTTAAACACAAAAACGCTCGGCAAACGCTTTTGCAATGAGAATAAGAAACGATTGGAAGGCACAAAAATTATAGGAACCCCGCTTTTTTAACTCCACACAAACCGCTGCAACACAAACAACACAATCCACAAAACGTTGATGACCATCAGTCCGCGCACCATATGCGCCTGCTTGCGCCGGTTATAATACATCATGGCCAGCATGTTGGGCAGCACTGCCAGCGACAACACCTTGGACGCCGTGCGCGGGTTGAGGGCCAATAGTTTGGGGTATTGCGCAAAAGATACGTCGGGCAGCAGCCACAGCTTTAGCAGCAGGGCCAGCACGATGGGCAAAATCAATCCCAGCAAAAGACCGGGCAACGGAGAGCGATACGCCATAGTGGGGCAAGATACAGCAGCCGTTACCTTTGCGGCCGCTTTCCTTCTCTAAAAAACACTCCAATTTTCTTGAAAACAATTACCCCTTTCCCACTGAGCCAGATTCCGGAACGCACCACCGCCCCCCGCACCTATGGCCTGACGATGGTGATGGACAAAGGCCTGGGCACCGATGAGGCCCGCAATTTCCTTTCTGTAGCTGCCCCGCATGTGGATATCGTGAAGCTGGGCTTCGGCACGGCGCTGGTGTCGCAAAACCTGACGGAGAAGATTGCTTTTTATAAAGAAGCGGGTATCCCGGTGTATTTCGGCGGAACGCTCTTCGAAGCCTTTCTGGTGCGCAATCAGTTTGAAGATTACATCGCCTTTATGCAGCAACACGGCATTACGCATGTAGAGGTTTCAGACGGCTCTATCATCATTCCGCACGTGGAAAAATGCGGCTATATCGAGCAGCTGGCCAAGCGCGGCTTTACGGTGTTTTCGGAGGTAGGCTCCAAAGATGCAGCCAATATTATGGCCCCCTATCAATGGATTCAGTTGATGCGCGCCGAGCTTTCGGCTGGGTCTTCCTATGTAATTGCCGAGGCCCGCGAAGCCGGAAACGTAGGCATCTACCGCGACAGCGGCGAGGTGCGCCAGGGGCTGGTGCAGGAAATCCTGACCCAGATTCCGGAAAAACAAATCATCTGGGAGGCCCCGCAGAAAGCCCAGCAGATGTATTTCCTCAAACTTCTTGGGGCCAACGTAAACCTGGGCAACATCGCCCCTTCGGAGGTGATTCCCTTAGAAGCCATGCGCATCGGCCTGCGCGGCGATACGTTCCACCTGTATCTGGATAAGTAGAAACGCGATTTATCGCGTCTACCAGACAAAAGACAAAAGAGCATAACGCAGAAGCCTCCTATGGAACGTTTCCCCACGCTTGTTACTTGTTTTGTCATTCTGCCGAAAGGCAGAATCTCAGAGACATACATGTGAGACCCCGCCTTCCGGCGGGGTGACAAAAGAAAGGGAAGAGTATTTATTCATTTTCCCAAACAAAAAAAATGCGGCACCCAAATGGGAGCCGCTTTTTTATGTTTATTATTTCCGGAAAAAAAGGTCATTTTCCAACGCCGAAGGCTCCAACTTATTTCACCACGCCTGCCAGCGTCTTGCCAATATCCGCCGGGGAATCCACTACGTGGATGCCACACTCACGCATGATTTTCATTTTGGCCGCAGCCGTGTCTTCCGCGCCGCCCACGATGGCACCGGCGTGGCCCATGCGGCGACCCGGAGGGGCCGTTTGTCCGGCGATAAAGCCTACCACCGGCTTGCGCATATTGTCTTTCAACCAGCGGGCCGCCTCGGCTTCCATGCCGCCGCCGATTTCGCCAATCATAATAATGGCGTCGGTTTGGTCGTCGTTCATGAGAAGCTCCACGGCTTCTTTGGTGGTGGTACCGATAATCGGGTCGCCGCCGATGCCGATGGCGGTGGAGATGCCCAGCCCGGCTTTCACGGTTTGGTCGGCGGCTTCATAGGTCAGGGTGCCGGATTTAGACACAATGCCCACGCGGCCTGGCTTGAACACAAAGCCCGGCATGATGCCCACTTTGGCCTCGCCGGCAGTAATCACACCCGGACAGTTAGGACCAATAAGGCGGCAGTCGTAGTTGCGGATGAAATCGCGGGCAATAATCATATCCTGCACCGGAATGCCTTCGGTGATGCAGATAATCACTTTGATACCGGCCTCGGCGGCTTCCATGATGGCGTCGGCGGCAAAAGCGGGCGGCACAAAGATGATCGACACATCGGCACCGGTCTTGTCAACAGCTTCTTTTACGGTGTTGAACACGGGGCGGTCGAGGTGGGAGGTTCCACCCTTGTTCGGCGTTACGCCGCCCACCACATTGGTGCCGTATTCAATCATCTGGGTGGCGTGGAAGGTGCCTTCGGTGCCGGTAAAGCCCTGCACGAGCACTTTAGAATCTTTGTTGACAAGTACAGCCATGAGATTTTTTTCTAAGAAAAGGTTTTTTGGAGAAATGCTTTTGGGGAAAAGCGTCGCAAAAGTAACGGAAAGCAGGCGACAAAGCCGAAAGAAGGGCATTTTTTAGGCATTGCCCCGCACCAGCCTTTCCGGAAGAAGCGTAAAAAGCACTGGGGACGTCCCCAGTGCCCATTTTCATTTGCAAATGCCCTGTGGGGAAGTCCCCGCTGCCCATATTTTTTTGCAAATGCCTTGGGGGGACGTCCCCAGTGTCCATATTTTTTTGCAAATGCCCTGTGGGGACTTCAGTTGCGTTTAGATATAGAATTGCTTCTTAAATTGCAATGTTGCCATTTCTTTCACAAAACCTATTTAAACGCCATGCGCTTCCATCCCGACCGTTTTTTGCTGATGCCTGATACCCCAGTGGGCGGCACCGCTACCCCAGCCGAACCAGTGCGCACCCCGCGCCTGCCCACCAAAGACGATGATATTGCGCGGGTAGCCAAGGTCGTCAATACCAAGTGGGCGGCTACGCCGCAGATCACGCTGCTGTGGATCACCCAGCACGATTTTGAAAACCAGGTCTCCGCTTTTGCGGCTTCCCTGCAAGGCCGCCAAAGCACCGGCAGCAACCGCCCCGCCCAAACGCAGGCGCTTCGCAACCTGGACGACAAGGCGGAAGAAGGGATTTCTTCGGTGAAACTGGATATCCAAAAGCGCTTTGGCAAAGAGGATGGCTACGCGCAGTATCGCCGCTATGGGTTGGAAAAGCGAGGCAAAAATTATGAATTTCCCAGAGACCGCGACCAGCGGCTGGCCGCGTTGAAGCTGATCCCCAACGCCCTGACGGTGGATGGTATCAGCGGCGCGCCCTACGACAAGGCTTTCTGGCAGCGTCTTATCACCGATTATCAGCAGGCGCTGGACAAGGCCAACAATACGGACAGCGATGTTTCGGGGCTGGTGGGCGAGAAAAACACGCAGAAGGAAGCGATTCTGAAAACGATGCGCGCCCTGCAACTGGTGATTCAGGGTAATTACCCGGATACCTTCGAGGCTGCGTACCGCGAATGGGGCTGGCAAAAGGAAGATTATTAAGCGCTTATCCTAAAAACAAAGCATTGTGAACACTCCTTTTTGGGTTTATACAGGCTCTTTGTCATCCTGGAAAGGATCTCTTAAGCTTTTCCGCTAAAAGCGGAGTGAATAAGGGATTCTTTCAAGAATGACAAAGAAGGCGTCCTATTTTTTGGATAGACTTTAAGGAAGGTGGTGTTTATTTCTTTTAAAAAACCTTTTCCCAGCCATGAAAAAACGATTTCTCGCCCTGATTCTCCTTTCCGCTTCGCAGGTAGCCAATGCCCAAAGCAGCTATGTCTATGATGGCACGCCGGGCGATTCGGTTGTGTTTGATTTTATGCCGGGCGATTCTTTAATCCAGCAATCGCACATTGGCAGAAGATGTCAGATTGATACCAGTGGGTGTACCCTGTGGCAAATCGGTTCGACGGTCAAATCCGGTTTTACGTCCGCAAATATGGCCGTTCGCGGTATCATGACTGATACGCTAAATGTTTATTCAAAAAACGAGGATGATTATTTTGTTTTGAAAGGTTTAAGTGATGGAGATAATCCTATTTTAACCTTTGATCACCGCTACGAAACAAAAACAGGGCGGGCCGGTGGCTGTGTCGAACTTTCTAACGACAGCGGGGCGACGTGGAAAAGTATTTTCCAGCTTTGTAATGACACGAATACAAACCAAAATCCCAATTATTACGAAAGCATCATGACAGATAGCTTCTACACCCGGCACGACACCTTGCAAAACGGTACTCCAGCCTTTAGCGGTAGCAGCAATGGGTATATCCGCTCGCGGTTGCAGCTTTTTTGGGGGATTCCTTTCAAAGGGTTGAAAGCACCCTGTAATTTCGGGAATGTCTGGGTGCGTTTCCGGTTTATAAGTGATTCTACTGCGGATACACTGGCGGGCTGGAGCATCCGGCGCATTGTTTTGGAAAACGACACTTACCAGAGCGTCCGGGATGCAGCCTACTCCGCTGCCCGTCTTTCTTTTTCGCCCAACCCATCGGCCACCGGCGTTTTTCATCTCAGCGATGCTTTTAACCTCGCCCCCGGCCAGCGCTATGAAGTGCGCAACGCGCTTGG
>JAEWBT010000091.1 GCA_023391015.1 Bacteroidota bacterium | reverse complement strand
TTCAGGGGCTGGATTTGGGGAAATTTCCCCAAATCCAGCCCCTGAAATGCTTTGTTTAACCTCTTTACGCAAACGCGTCGGTCCACTGCCGGTCATTCAGATTCGGGTTGGCGCGCTCGGCTTCCTGAATGGGCGCAAAATTGGAAAGCGCTTCTCCACTGTTTTTGCGTACTACCGTGGTGTGCTCAAAATGCGCGGATACTTTGCCGTCCTGCGTACGGATGGTCCACTGATCGTCTTCGGTAAATACTTCCCGAACGCCTAGGTTAATCATCGGCTCGATGGCCAGCACGTAGCCTTCTTTTAGTTTTTTTCCATCGCCGCGGCGGCCATAGTTGGGCACATTGGGTTCTTCGTGCAGCTTTTTGCCCACACCGTGGCCTACCAGCTCGCGCACCACCCCATAACCGAATTGCTTGTGGGTATAGTTTTCAATAGCAAATGAAATATCCCCCACCCGGTTGTTGGCCCGTGCGGCGGCGATGCCGAGGTCTAAAGAATCTTTAGTAACGCGCAAGAGCTTTAGCACTTCATCCGGCACTTCCCCAACGGCAAAGGTGTAAGCATGGTCGCCGTGGTAGCCGTTGCGGTTAAAGCCACAGTCAATGGAGATGACATCGCCTTCCTTGACCACATACGAGCCCGGCAGGCCGTGCACCACCACATCGTTCACCGAGATACACAGCGAAGCCGGATAGGGCGAATGGCGCGGGCCGTAGCCTTTGAAAGAAGGGGTTCCGCCGTTGTCGCGGATAAAAGTTTCGGCCAGTGTGTCGAGCTCTTTAGTGGTAATGCCCGGTCGGAGCACCTTGGCGACTTCGGTGAGGGTGGCGCTCACCATCAGGGCGTTTTCGCGAATAATGGCAATTTCCTGCGGGGTACGAACGTGAATCATAAGGAGGTTGGAGGAGCGCCTGCGGCGTTGGAGTTGCAGGCGACTTGAAGCGCCACAGGCGCTTGGTTTCCGGAAAGTTGCAAGTTTAGACCGTTTATTTCCGGAAAATAAGAAGTTTAAAAATCAGGAGAAGAACACAGAAGCGGGCGCAAGGTTCAAAGAAAAAGCCTTCGGCTTTGAGATTCGCCTGATGTTGACGCGGTCTCAAAAAGCCGAAGGCTCCAAGCGCCAGAGGCGCTCCAACGGCTTTAGCCGTCTAACTCTTTAATAGATGCCGCCACTGGTCGTGGTCATCGGCTGACGACCTGCAACGCGACCGGTTTTCATAAGTCCGTCGTATTGCTGCATCAACAGATGGCTTTCGATTTGCTGGAGCGTATCGAGGATTACACCTACGCCAATCAGCATGGAGGTTCCTCCAAAAAATGATGCAAAACCACTGGTAACACCAAACAGTGAAGCAATGCCCGGCAGGACACCAGCAATAGCCAGGAAGATAGCGCCCGGCAAGGTAATACGATCCATGATAGATGCAATGTAATCGGCCGTAGGCTCACCGGGTTTCACACCGGGAATAAACGAGTTGTTGCGCTTCAGGTTTTCGGCAATTTCCGTTGGGTTGAAAATCAGGGCCGTGTAGAAATACGTAAACGCGATTACCAATGCGGCATACATCAGGTTGTACCACAGCGAAGTATGGTCGGACAAAGCGCGTACCACACCCGAGGCGGATTCATTATCGGTGGCAAAGCCTGCAATCGTTGCCGGGATAAACAGAATGGCCTGAGCAAAGATGATGGGCATTACGTTGGCCGAGTTCACCTTCAGCGGAATGAAATCACGTGCACCAACCACTTCGCGGGCGGCATTGGAAGAACCAATAATGCGGCGGGCATAGTTGAGCGGAATTTTCCGCACGCCTTGTGTGAGCATGATCAGCCCCACAATAACGGCAATAAAGATGATAATCTCGATCAGGAAAATCAGGATTCCGGAAGCACCATCGCCACCGCTGCGCACGCCAAATTCCTGAAAGACTGCTTCCGGAAGACGGGCCAGGATACCAGCCATGATGATAATGGAAGTACCGTTTCCGATACCTTTATCCGTCATTTTTTCGCCGAGCCACATCACAAACAAAGTACCAGCAGTCAGCGTCACAACTGTTGTTAGCCAGAACATCGCGGCGCTGAAATCCGGCGACATGGCGTTGAACGTTTCTGGCTGGTTGCGCAGATAGGCTACGTAAGCCGAAGCCTGAAAGAGCGTTACCAAGACCGTCAGGTAGCGCGTGTATTGGTTTACTTTCCGGCGACCGCTTTCCTCTTTTTGTAACTTGGCGATCTGCGGCACTACAATACCAGCTAACTGCATAAAGATGCTGGCACTGATATACGGCATGATTCCCAGAGCGAAAATAGACGCCCGCAGGAAGGCACCACCGGCAAACATGTTAATCAGTCCCAAGATACCGCCACCAGCGCCTTCAGAATTGCTTAATCCATTGGGGTTAATACCCGGCAGGATAATGTAGCAACCTACACGGTAGATAAACAGCAGAACAAGGGTGAAAATAATACGCTTACGAAGCTCTTCGATGCTCCAAATGTTTTTAAGCGTAGCAATGAATTTCTTCACAGAAAAAGTGGGTAAGAAATAACGAAAAAGGAGTGCGAATATAAACAACAAAAGACGCACTTTGGCAAATGCGTCTTTTGCTATCAGCGGTTAAACTTACAGAATTTCAACGTTTCCGCCCAAAGCTTCAATAGCTTCTTTCGCTTTTCCGCTCATGGCATTCACCTTAAACGGAATTTTGGATTTGATTTCGCCGGTACCCAACACCTTCACCAGATCGGTGCGGGAAATCAGACCGTTTACATACAGCTCGTCGAGTGAGAACTCTTGCAGACCGTATTTTTCAACCAACGCATCGATTTGCGACAGGTTAAACACTTTGTATTCTACCCGGAACGGGTTTTTAAAACCACGCTTCGGCATCCGGCGCTGAATAGGCATCTGACCGCCTTCGTGGCCTTTTTTGGATTGATAACCGGTGCGGGACTGTTGTCCTTTGTTACCTTTTCCGGCAGTCGTGCCGCCGGAGCCTTCGCCGCGACCAACGCGTTTTTTCTTGTGAACCGCGCCTTCAGCGGGTTTCAGATTGTGGAGATTCATAGATTCAATTTTTAGGACTCTACGCGGAATTTTGAGAAACCGCTCGCAGATACAGTAAAAAACGAGTCTTGATTTTCCGGAAATTTCCGGAAAACAAGGCTCGTCTCAAGAAGATTTTATTCGCCGGCAAGCTCTTCCACGGTGATGAGGTGCGAAACCTTTTTCACCATACCAAGAATTTGCGGGGTGGCTTCCACCTCAACGGTAGAAAGCATTTTGCGCAAGCCAAGGGCCTGAAGCGTGCGCTTCTGACGCTCCGGGCGGTCGATACCGCTGCGCACCTGGGTGATTTTAATTTTAGCCATGGTTGGATTTGAAAAGTTGATGGGTTTACAGGTTGATGGGTTTATGGAAACAGATAAACCTATCAACCCATCAACGCATTAACCGTTAAATACTTTTTTCAGGTTGATGTTGCGCTCTTTAGCCACTTCAATCGGCTCACGCAGCATGCTCAGCGCTTTATAGGTTGCCTTCACCACGTTGTGCGGGTTGGCAGATCCGAGGCTTTTGCTCAGCACGTTTTGCAGGCCGGCTGCTTCGAGCACAGCACGCATGGAACCACCTGCGATTACGCCGGTACCGGGAGCCGCCGGGCGGATCAGCACTTTAGCAGCGCCTTCTTTGGCGAATTGCTCGTGCGGAATGGTACCCTTCATCACCGGAATGCGGATGAGGTTTTTCTTCGCGTCGTCAATACCTTTGGTGATAGCTTCCTGCACTTCCTTGGCTTTGCCGAGGCCGTGACCGATCACGCCGTTTCCGTCTCCCACAACCACTAATGCAGAAAAAGAAAACGCGCGGCCACCTTTGGTGGTTTTTACAACGCGGTTGATCTGCACCACCTTTTCGGTGAGTTCCAGATCGCCGCCTTTAACGCGGTTGTTTGTTGATTGAACAGACATTTCTTGAGAATATAGGCTTGTTGGGAGATTAGAGTTTGAGTCCGCCTTCGCGTGCGCCTTCGGCTACTGCCTTTACGCGACCGTGATACAGATAGCCACCACGATCAAACACGCAGACTTCGATACCGAGGTCTTTGGCTTTGCGGGCGATTTCGCGACCCACTTCCATCGCGCGGGCAGTTTTGTTGCCGCTATCGCCGATGCCTTTCTGACGGCTGTTGGCCGCAGCCAGCGTCGTGCCGGTAGCGTCGTCGATAATCTGAACGTAGATATCTTTATTGGAGCGAAAAACCGACATACGGGGTTTTTGCGCAGTGCCGGAAATTTTGGCACGAATCCGCCAGCGAAGCTTTTGACGGCGGATTGTTTTTTGTGCAGTTTGCATAAAAAAGAAGTTGTACGGGCTCCCCAAAGGTTTCTCCGAGGGCTACCGGATTTAGGTTATAGATTACTTACCAGCAGACTTACCGGCTTTGCGGCGAACGATTTCATCGCTGTAGCGAACACCCTTGCCTTTGTAAGGCTCTGGCTTGCGCAGGCTGCGAATCTTGGCAGCTACCTGACCCAGCAGTTGCTTGTCGATGCTTTCCAGCGCAATCTTTGGGTTCTGACCTTTTTCAGAAGTAGCCGTAGCTTTCACTTCTTTCGGCAGTTCCATGATGATGTTGTGCGAAAAACCGAGCGCCATATCCAGTGTCTGACCGGTTACGGCAGCACGGTAACCTACACCCACCAACTCCAGATTGCGGGTAAAGCCTTCAGTAACGCCTTTCACCATGTTGGCAACCAAAGCACCATAGAGACCGTGCAGGGCACGATGGCGGATCTGATCGGTTGGGCGGGATACGGACAGTACGCCGTCTTCCACGCTTACTTTAATATCGCGGTCGAGTTGTTCTTTCAACTCACCTTTAGGACCTTTTACGGTTACTTCGTTGGAGGGAGAAACCGTTACGGTTACGCCGGAAGGTACGTTGATCGTACGTTTTCCAATTCGAGACATGATACCTGAAAATTAAAAAAAGAGAAAAAAATACCGGCAAACCGGTCATCCGTGGGTATCGGGAGGATTAATGTATTTGCCGGTAGAAAAAATTTCTTAGTAGATGTGAGCCATTACTTCGCCACCAACATTTTGAGCGCGGGCTTCTTTGTCGGTCATCACGCCTTTAGAGGTCGAGATGATGGCGATGCCGAGGCCGTTTTGTACGCGGCGGATTTCGGCAGGCTTCGAGTATTGGCGCAGGCCGGGACGGCTCACGCGCTCAAGGCTTTTGATGGCCGGCTCTTTGGTGGACGGATCGTACTTAAGGGCGATTTTGATCAGGCCCTGCTTGTTGTCATCCTCGAATTTATACTTCAGGATATAGCCTTTATCGTACAGAATTTCGGTGATGCGCTTTTTAGTATTAGAGGCCGGAATTTCCACGATACGGTGGCGGGCCATTTGCGCGTTACGGATGCGGGTCAGAAAATCTGCAATAGGATCAGTAACCATGACGTTTCTTGAGGTCTTTTAAGGTTGTAACTGGTTTCGGGATTTCCGGAAAAAAGTGTTTTATTTCCGGAAATCATCCGACCTGACTACGTGAAGAAATACTACCAACTGGCCTTTTTAAGACCTGGGATTTTGCCGTCGAGGGCCATATCGCGGAACACCACGCGGCAAATGCCGAAGTGGCGCATATAGCCGCGGGGGCGACCGGTGATTTGGCAACGGTTGTGGAGGCGCACTGGGGAAGAGTTGCGGGGCAGCTTGTCGAGGGCCGCATAGTCGCCGGCAGCTTTGAGGGCCGCACGACGCTCAGCGTACAATGCAACAAGACGGGCGCGTTTTCTTTCGCGTGCTTTTACGGATTCTTTAGCCATTAGTATTTAATTTGCTGATGTGCCAATTTGCTAATCTGCTAATGGCTCATCTAAAAGTAATAGTCGAAATATTTTGGCTAATCAGCACATAGGCATATTAGCACATCAGCCCATTGCCGCTTAGGCGGGTGTTTCTGTTTTCTTTGCGTTGCGGAAAGGCATACCCATTTCGCGCAGCAGTTCGTAAGCTTCTTCGTTGGTTTCGGCAGAGGTAACAAAAGTTACGTCCATTCCGGAAATACGGCCCACCTTGTCGATGTTGATTTCCGGAAAAATGATCTGCTCGGTAACGCCCATGGTATAGTTGCCACGGCCATCGAAAGACTTTTCATTAATGCCTTTGAAGTCACGCACGCGGGGCAGCGAAATCGATACCAGGCGGTCGAGGAATTCATACATGTTCTGACCGCGCAGGGTTACGCGGCAGCCAATCGGCATGGCCTTCCGGAGCTTAAAGTTGGAAATGTCTTTGGTAGACAGGGTTGGAACGGCTTTCTGACCCGAGATCATCGTCATTTCCTGAACGGCGTCGTCGATGAGTTTTTTGTCAGATACAGCGCCTTTCACGCCCTGATTGAGGCAGATTTTCTCCAGACGGGGAACCTGCATGATGGTTTTATAACCAAAGCGCTTCATCAGCGCAGGCACCACCTCGTCGCGGTATTTCTTCTGGAGGCGTGCAGAGTAATTAGTTTCAGCCATTGGATAGTGTGTTCGGATAACGATTTCCAACCGTTAACCTGGGTGAAAACAAAAAAAGATTTAGAGGGTCTCGCCGCTCTTTTTAGAAACGCGGTTAAAGCCGGTTTCGGTACGCTCGCGGCGGATGCGGGCGGCAGCATTGGATTTGGCATCCCACAGCATCACGTTGGAGATGTGGATAGAGGCTTCCTGCTGCACGATGCCACCCTGCGGGTTTTGGGCAGACGGCTTTTGGTGTTTGGTCACCATGCCAACGCCTTCTACCAGCACACGGCTTTTTTGAGGATAAACAGCGAGAACAGTGCGGGGCTCGGTGCGGTTCTTGTCGTTGCCGGCAATAACGACTACCTGGTCGCCCTTCTTGATATTGAACTTAGGAGCAAAACGCTTTTTCACGATGCAGATGGTATCTTAAAGCGACCCCGCATTTGGATTGCGGGGTCAAATGGGGTGCAAAAGTAAGAAAAAAATCCTTACAAAACTTCAGGTGCGAGAGAAACAATTTTCATGTAACCCTTATCGCGCAGCTCACGGGCGACTGGCCCAAAGATGCGGGTACCGCGCGGATCGTCCGAGTTGTTGAGGAGCACCACAGCGTTGTCGTCAAAGGAAATATAAGAACCGTCTTTGCGGCGCAGTTTGTTTTTGGTGCGCACGATGACTGCTTTGGAAACAGTACCTTTTTTCACGTTGCCGCCGGGAAGGGCATCTTTAACGGTAACAACGATTTTGTCGCCCACGTGGGCATAGTCCTGACCGGAGTTGCCCAATACGCGAATGCAAAGCACTTCTTTGGCGCCGGAGTTATCGGCTACGTTCAGGCGGGATTCTTGTTGGATCATGGTTGAAAATGTAGGAAAGCCTTTAACCAGACATTAGAATAAAAAAGAGCAGGGGCTGCATGTCTGGACACCCACCCTACTCTGTGGCTCTGGATTGGAAAGAAAATTTCCGGAATCCTTACTTCGCCTTTTCGATAACTTCCACCAGGCGCCAGCGCTTGTTTTTGCTCATCGGCCGGGTTTCCATGATGCGAACGGTATCGCCGAGGCCGGCAGCGTTCTGCTCATCATGCGCCATAAACTTGGTGGTAGATTTCAGAAACTTACCGTAAATCGGGTGTTTCAGTTTCCGCTCCACAGACACGGTAATGGTTTTTTCCATTTTCGCGCTGCTCACGATACCGATACGGCTCTTACGGCGCTTGCGGTCGTTTGTGTTGGGGGTCATGGTCAGGAAAATTGTTTTTAGGAGCCCAGCGTGCGTTTGCGCTGTTCTGTTTTGAGGCGGGCGGTCTCGCGACGCAGGGTGCGGATCGCTACCGGGTTTTCAAGCGGAGTGACAGCGTGGGAGAATTGCAGACGCTTCATTTGCATTTCATTATCGCTGATTTTGTCAGCAAGTCCCTTATCGTCAAGCGCGCGGTATTCAGCCGCCGTGGATTGTGCTTTTGCCATTGTTTATAAGAAGAAAGTCGAAAGACAAAAGACAAAAGCTTTTGTCTGATTCGGGGTCATTTGAAAACGATGTCTAGACCAACCGGAAATTTCCGGAAAACCAACAGCAGATGCAGAGAAAGGCTTCTCCACTCTTTTGTCTTTTGTCTATCGTCTTTTGTCTGCTTAGGCGCCTACGTAGTCGCGGCGAACAACAAACTTGGTTTTGATTGGCAGCTTTTGAGCAGCCAGTTCCAGCGCTTCCTGCGCCAGTTGCAGTGGCACGCCTTCGCATTCAAACATGATGCGACCCGGCTTCACCACGGCTGCCCAATGGTCGAGCGAGCCTTTACCTTTACCCATCCGCACTTCGGCAGGCTTGCGGGTAATGGGCTTGTCCGGGAAAATGCGAATCCAAACGTTACCCTCACGTTTCATGTGGCGGGTCATTGCCTGGCGGGCCGCCTCAATCTGGCGGTTGGTGATCCATTTCGGTTCCAGCGCCTTCAGGCCAAAAGAGCCAAAGGCAATCGTAGCGCCGCGCTGTGCATTGCCGCGAATCCGGCCCTTATGCGCTTTACGGTGTTTTACTTTTTTAGGTTGTAACATGACCTGTTAAGTAGAAAGT
>JAEWBT010000065.1 GCA_023391015.1 Bacteroidota bacterium | reverse complement strand
CGTCGGCAGCGTCAGATGTTGTATAAGAGACAGGTTTCACCCTGCGCCACTTCGATGGCGCCGATGCGGGTTTCCAGGTCGGCTTCCAGCACAGCACCTTCGGCCAGGCGGTGTTGCATCAGCGCGTCGCAGGCGGTTTCTATCTGCGCTAAAACGGCATCGGTTACACTTTCCGGAAGGTTCTCAGTTTCTGGGGACACCACATCCGGCAGGCCCAGCAAGGTTTGCAGCATATTCTCTACCGGCAGGGAAAGGCGGCCTGCCAGCTCCTGAATGCTTTTATAATAATGCACGGCCAGCTCCTGATTTACCTGCATAGGACGTGAAGAACCACCGGTACGCAGGCTCACGGAAAGCTCAATGGTGCCCCGCGAAAGCTTTTGGCCTACGAGGGTGCGGATGTGCGGCTCCAACGCGCGCAGACTTTGAGGAAGGCGCAGCGACAGGTCAAAGCCCTTGCCATTGAGCGAGCGGATTTCGGCCACCAGGTTGTAGCCCTCGACGGTGGTTTCGGCCCGGCCAAAGCCGGTCATAGAATAAAGCATAAGGAGATTTGGGGCAAAAGTCGGGCATAGGGGCCATTTAAGACCGGCACGGCGCATTTTTTCCGGTCCTTTAAAAAAGGGTTTTTTAAAAAACAGACTTTCAGGCGGCATTCCCTTTTGTTATGGGTTAATTTTGGCCCCTTACGACATGCAGAAATTAATTGTAGCCATTCTCCTTTCCTTTGTTTGCGGCGCTGCGCTGGCGCAAAAAGGCGTTTCGCGGGAAGAACTGGAGCGGCGGCGTGTGCGGCTGCTGGAGTCCATCAAACAAACGCAGGCCGAGCTGGCTGCTACGCGACAAGATAAAAAAATCACCCTCGGACAGTTGCAGGCGCTTCAGGCGCAGGTGGCCAACCGGCAAAAACTCATCGGTTCCATCAGCACCGAGCTCGGCCAGATCGACGGCAGTATTAAAAACACCCAACAAGAAGTAGATAAGCTTTCGCGGGAGGTGTCTTTTTTGCAGATGCGCTACGCCCAAAGCATTCGCTACGCCTATCGCAACCGCAATTCGCAAAGCATGATGGCCTACCTGTTTTCGGCTGCCAGCTTTAATGATGGCATTCGCCGCCTGGCTTACCTGCGGAAATTCCGGGATTACCGGATGGCGCAGGCCGATCAGATCCGCCGTTCACAAAGCCGGTTGCAGCGCAAAATCGGGATTTTGGCCAACGAAAAATCCCGGAAAGATGTATTGCGACGGGCAGAGGAAAACCAGAAAAAAGTGCTCCAGGCAGAGGCCGCCCAAACCGACCGGGCCGTGCGCGAGCTGCGGGGCCGCGAAACGGAACTTTCGGCATCGGTAGCCAAAAACCAGCGCGATGCCCGGAATCTGGAAAAAGCAATTTCCGACGCCATCCGCCGAGAGATTGAAATTGCCCGCAAGAAAGCAGAAGAAGAAGCCCGCCGACAGGCTGAGATTCAGCGCAGGCAGGAAGAAGAGCGTCAGCGCATTGCCGCTGCCAAGGCAGCCGCAGAAAAAGAAGCTGCTGCGAAAGCAGCGGCACAGGCTAAAGCGGCGGCCGCCGAAGAAGCCCGCCGGAAAGCAGCAACGTCTGCAAACAACAATAACAACAGCAATAACAGTAATAATAAAACATACGGCAACGGAACAGTAGCCTTAAATACAGGCAGCAGTACCGATAATCCACCGGCTCCTGAAGCACCTGAGGCAAAACCCGTTCCTGCTGCTACACCGCCGCCCAAACCAACCCCCAAACCGGCAGCGGTAAGTCTAGGACTGACGCCGGAAGCAGCAGCTCTTTCTGCGTCGTTTGAATCCAATCGCGGACGGCTGCCCTGGCCTGTGGAAAAAGGCTTTATCGTTTCCGGTTATGGACGGCAAAAGCACCCGGTGGCGGAAAAAGTCATGATTGACAACAATGGGATTGACATTCAAACTTCCGCAGGTGCTACGGCCCGCGCTGTGTTTGAAGGCACGGTTTCCAAAATATTATACGTGGCTGGTTTTGGTCAGAATGTCATTATCAATCACGGTGGCTACTTCACGGTTTACAATGGCCTCTCGAGCGTCTCTGTTCGCGAAGGCCAAAAAGTAGGAACCAAACAAGCGATCGGTGCGGTGGGACCCAACGAAGATGGGGTTCCTATCCTGAAGTTTCAGGTTTGGAAAGGTGCTGCTACGCAGAACCCTACCGGTTGGATTGCGCAATAAGCAGCAAAGCCAATAAGGGAAAAGGGGCTGTTGTACATCTGTTCAACAGCCCCTTTTCCCTTATTAAATTTCCGGAAAATCAGCCTGATTTTCCGGAAATTTAGAAATGTCGCGCTACCCGCTAGAACCACCAAGGCTTGCGGCGAGTATTTATTTTGTAGTAAAAGTTGATTGAGAGGGTGGAATAATGGTCTTTATCTGACTTATCACCCCGTACTTCACCTGCATTGTGGTAATAACTTTCTTTGTCCAGAATCTGCCAGGTTTTATCTACCAGATCAATCGCCATGCTGGCGCGATCAGCCGGTAGCTGTGCTTTGTAATAAGAAGCCGGCAGGTATTTATCGGACACGCCGTCGATATAATCCGTAAAGGTGATGCGGTACAGATATTCTACACCCAGGCCCAGGTTTCGACCCAGATCCCAGCGCACACCAACGCCCAGCGGAATGGCCAGGTTCCAGCGCTCGGCACGCTCCGGCGCCCCCTTAAATTTCCAGCCATCCCCCTCGATGTGCAGGTCATAGATGTCCTGCCACTGTCCGTGGCCGCCAGTGTTTCCGGGGCGGCTGATCCAGGTGGTTTGGGAGCGATGGTTGAAGGCCCCAATGCCTGCCATCAGATAGGGTTGCATTCGCTTCCGGGCCAGCCTGCTTTCCTTATTAAAGCGGAAAGGCGATACCTCAGCCATCAGTGTGCCTTCCCAGATAAAGCTGCGCACATCCTGATTGCGCAGATAGCGCTGCACATAGTCATCATCGAGCTTATCCGCTTTTTCGGCCTTGCTTTTGTTCCAGTTGTCGTTGGCGTAGAGCGTTCCGAAATTGGCACTCAATCGAGCAGCGATGGCCGGATGAAACGCATACCGGAGATAACCGCCCCCCATGAAACGGGTGGCACCCCAGTATTCGCTGTTGGCATAGTGGTCAATCGGCGATTTAGTGCCGACATCGCCCCACAAATCGGATAAGCCGACCGTAACGCCCAGTGACCAGCCAATGGGCTCGCTCAGTTCCGGCTCCATCCAGCCACGGTCATATCTTCTTTGCGCCTCGGCGGGAACGGCAGTAGCGCCGGCAAGAGAAAGGAAAAGAATACTGCGTAAAAAAGTTTTCCGCATATGCAGATGCTGGGATTTGAGGCTACAAGGTAAGGAACGAAGCGGGAATGGGCAAGAAACCATGTGTCATGTTTTATGTGTCATGTTTCATTTGGGGTTTTAATGTTTTCGACCACAAGCAAATAATAAAACGTAAGTCTGTTTTGAAAGGCACTCTGCTGGGGTACGAAATCCCAGGACTTGCCTATCCAACATCACCCAATAACCCATGAAACATGACACATAAAACATGAAACAGCTATCTACTTTCCCGAAAACTGCGCAGCACGTTTTTCCATAAAGGCACTGGTGCCTTCACGCATGTCTTCGGTGGCAAAGCTTTCACCAAAACGGGTGATTTCGTTTTTAAAGCCTTCGGCATCGGCGGCGGCAGCATCGTTGACGCAGGCCAATACTTTAGAAACAGCCAAGGGTGCTTTAGAAATGATTTTGGATAGAATTTTCCGGGTTTCCGCCAACAGTTCGCCCGCCGGATAAACGTGGTTTACCAATCCAATACGATAGGCTTCGTCGGCACCAATCATATCGCCGGTAAGCAGTAGTTCTGTGGCGCGGCCTTTGCCAATCAGGCGGGTGAGGCGCTGGGTGCCGCCATAGCCGGGAATCAGGCCCAGGTTTACTTCCGGCTGACCGAATTTCGCTTTTTCAGAGGCCGTCCGGAAATGACAAGCCATGGCCAATTCGCAGCCGCCCCCGAGCGAAAAGCCATTCACAGCCGCCACGATGGGTTTCGGGGAGGTTTCAATCGCGTCGAAAACCAGATCGGCACCCCGCTGGGCAAGGGCGGCCCCACCCTGCGCATCCAGAGAAGAAAACTCGGAAATATCGGCTCCGGCCACAAAGGCTTTTTCGCCCGCACCGGTCAGCAAAATGGCTTTGACGTCGGTGTTGGTAATGGCTTCATCAAGCGTTGCACCCAACTCCGTGATAACATCCTTATTCAGGGCGTTCATTTTGTCGGGGCGGTTGATGGTGATGGTCAGGATGCCGTCCTCCAGATCAGTGAGGAGCGTGGTGGCGTTTGCGTTCATTCTTAGGAGAGATGGACTGGTTTCAGAAAAATTTCAGAAGCGCAAAATAAGGCTTCCGGAATTGGCCTAAACGGAAAAAGTTTCCGGAAATTTCCGGAAACTTTTTGCTATTGGAGCTGCTTTGCTGGATTTAAAGAATTTGCAATCGCTGCCTAAAGGTTTCGTTTCCCTGCTGCACCTGAAGGATATAAAGGCCGGCCGGAGCGCCGGTAGCATCAATTTCCAACACCCCTGCGCCAGTAGCCGCCCGAATAGGAAGCGCTTTACCGTCCAGCGAGATCAGCCTGCATTTGGCTTCGTGGTTGAGGGTCGGGTGCGTTACCTGAAAACGACCTTTAGAAGGGTTTGGAAAAGCACTTACAGAAGCAAATACATACTGCTCTTCGGAAACCGAAAGTTGAACTTGCGGGACGCCGCAACCGCTGTATTTCAACAAGCTTTTCTTATTTCCCCGGTCATAAACCAGATAGTAAGATTTGTCAATTTTAGCCCACTCATACATGCCAAGCTGGTAGCTGCTGCGCGCAAGGCCCGTTTTGACTATCCCGGTGTCGGTACCGACATACATCGTATCCGACAGGGTAAAAACTGGGTATTTGTCGCAGAAAGATGCGTGGAGAGAATTGTATTCTATTGTGGAACTGGTATCAAAGAAATCAAAGAATGAGCTTGAGGGTATTAATCCATACCGTTGCGTTGATGCCGGTGTGCCCTTGGTGCGGAAGAGAGTGTCGGGTGCGCCAAAGCCGCTGCCTAGGTGGCGGTAGTAGAGAAAGCTATCCGGAGAGACGCTATTATTATTAATAAAAGGCATTACACGGCTGCTATTCGGGGTAGCTGCGGCAATGGTTCCGGATGCAAGGTCGCAGGCAAAGAAGTTACGAGCAGCCAAACCGTTATAGCCATTTACCGGAAACCAGAGCTTCCCACCGCCGATGCCTGCGTATCCATCCATCGAACCGCCGCCGGTTGGCAGATTCGCTACGGTCGTTACCGTCCCGGCTGCGTTGCATTTTCGGATGGTCACGGAGCGGTTTGCCGTGGCGACTGCCGAGCCGATAAAATCCAGGAAGTAAAAGTCACCGCCAAACATGCCCACCGGAAACAGTTTGGTTTGTGCGCTGTTGGTGTAAATCCGGCGAGGCGCACCGCTTTTATGGTGCATCAAAATGGTGCTGTCCAAGCCCCCGGCGGGCGACGCCAAGGTCTTTAAATAATAGATACCACCATGGCCGGGCCGCACGGCGGAGCTTACATAGGAACCGGCTTTGCCACTGTCGATAAGTGAGGTGCGGTTGGTAAGATTGGTTTGAAAAACTTTATTGCTTTTTATGAACCAAGCGGTGGTATCAGCCGGGAACTGCACCAGCCCCGAAACGCCGGCCGTGTTGGGATCGCTAAACATGCTGTAATCCGTGCCATTCATACCAATAGATACCACTCCGGAAGCGCCGCCTCCACCGGCACTGGAGTAGGTAACTACGGGGTAGCGGTTGTTGATCCTGAAAAAGTTCGTCCGCAAAGGCATGTATTGGGTCGGATTTTGCGCCGAGAGGGTATCCGTTTGAGCAAAGACGGTCAGCGTACCGGTAGTGGTATCGGCGATGTAATGGTTGCCTCCCCTACTGTTGATCAGGTACAGCTGCTTTTCGGTGGTGTTAAGACCAAAAGTTCCAGGCAAAGAATCAATAACCACCCGGACAGATGACTGCCCATAGCTGTTACTTACTATCCCAGCTAACAGCAACAAAGCGTAGCATTTGGTTCGCATAAAAAAGAAAGGGGTTTGAACAACCAAAATTCAAATTGCCCCCCTGTAATTACAATACGATAAACTGCGTATTTTGGCCGCGACTCATTCAGCATTCATTTCCGGAAATTCAACCTACCCGCTCCTGACACAACTCCACCAGCAACCCGCCGGCTGATTTGGGGTGGAGAAACAGCACCAGCTTGTTGTCCGCACCTGGCTTTGGAACGCCATCGCCGATGATCTCGAAACCTTCAGCTTGCAGTCTTGCCGCCTCGGCTTCAATGTCATCTACGGCAAAGGCCACGTGGTGAAAGCCAGGTCCTTTTTTTTCAATGAATTTGGTGATGGCACTGTCGGGACGAATGCCTTCGAGCAGTTCTATTTTGGATTCGCCCACCCGGAAAAAAGCCGTACTGACGCCTTCGCGTTCAACGGTTTCGGTTTTGTAGCAGGAGGTATTGAGCAGCGCTTCCCAGAGGGGAACGGCGGTTTGGAGACTATCGACGGCGATTCCGAGGTGTTCGATTTGGCGCATGGTGCGGCGTAGAATAGGTTTTGTAGATGACGATATTAAGGGAAAATAACGTTATCAACACGCCAGAAGGCCGCTGAATTCTTATCTTTGTACACATTCCAAAAAGATAATGCTGCCGGCGCGGAAAGTCCGGTTATTTCTCCCTTTTTATGGCACTTGAATTCCCCATTTACCTTGATAATAACGCAACCACCCCGCTGGACCCACGGGTGCTGGAAGCGATGATGCCTTATTTCACCCAACACTTCGGCAATGCGGCCTCCCGCTCCCATGCTTTTGGCTGGGCTGCGGAAGAAGCGGTGGACTATGCCCGCGAGCAGGTAGCAAAGCTTATCAACGCCGACCCGAAAGAAATTATTTTTACCTCCGGTGCTACCGAGGCCGATAACCTGGCGCTGAAAGGCGTTTTTGAGATGTATGCTTCCAAAGGCAACCATATCATCACGGCCACGACCGAACACAAAGCGGTTCTGGATGCCTGCAAGCACATCGAGCGGATGGGCGGCGAAGTGACGTATCTGGAAGTGAAAGAAGACGGCCTTATCGACCTCGCTGAGTTGGAAGCGGCGATTAAGCCAACGACCATTCTCATCTCCATTATGTGGGGCAACAACGAGATTGGCGTGGTGCAACCGGTGCGTGAGATTTCCGCGATCGCCAAAAAACACGGTGTGCTGTTCTTTACCGACGGTACGCAGGCGGTAGGCAAAATCCCAACCGATGTACAGGCAGACGGCATCGACCTGATGTCTTTCTCGGCTCACAAAATGTATGGTCCGAAAGGTGTAGGTGCCCTCTATGTTCGCCGGAAAAATCCGCGCGTAAAGGTGACGGCGCAGGTGGACGGCGGCGGCCACGAGCGCGGGATGCGCAGCGGCACGCTTAACGTTCCCGGCATTGTCGGTTTTGGCAAGGCTTGTGAGCTTGCCATGCAGGAAATGGAAAGCGAAGCCAAACGCCTCAGCGCCCTGCGCGACAAGCTGGAGGCCGGCTTGCTGAAAGTGGAAGAAGCGTATGTAAATGGCAACCGCGAGCACCGCCTGCCCCACACAACCAACGTATCTTTCAAATACGTAGAAGGCGAAGGTTTGATGATGGGCTTTAATAAAAACATTGCCCTTTCCTCCGGCTCGGCTTGTACGTCGGCCTCGCTTGAACCTTCGTATGTATTGAAAGCCCTCGGCCTCGGCGACGACCTGGCACACTCTTCGCTGCGTTTTGGACTGGGCCGCTTCACGACTGAAGAACAAATCGATTACACGATTCAGGCGGTTACCGACACGGTGCTGAAACTCCGCGAGATGAGCCCGCTGTGGGAAATGTGGAAAGAAGGCATCGACTTGGATAAAATTGAGTGGGCGCACCACTAAGGCATTTAAACCCTTTGCGTATGACTTACACGGTAGAAATTCCGGAAGGCGGCGACCCTAAGGTGCTGGAAGCTTTTTTGAAAGCATTGAAATTCCCTTTCAAAAAAGCGAAAGCGGAGCAGCCGTATAATCCGGAGTTTGTGGCAATGCTGGATGAATCTATTGCTCAAATTGAACGTGGTGAGGTTCACAAGGTAGATTTGGAAGAATTTTGGAAGTAGTCTACTCTACGAAAGCACTTGAGCATCTTAAGTGGTGAAAGGACAGTGGCAATAAAGAAGTTCAGGCTAAGATATTGGCATTGATTCAAGACATTAAACTTCATCCGGAAACGGGACTTGGCAAACCGGAAATGCTTAAACACCATTTCAGCGGTTACTACTCCCGCAGAATTAACGCAGAACACCGGCTCATCTACCGGATTGATGCAGGCACCGTTACGGTTGCTTCTCTCAAAGGCCATTACAAGTAAAACAACCCCAACCCCAAAAACAACCCCAATCATGGCATATTCAGATAAACTGCTTGACCATTACAACAACCCGCAAAACGTGGGCACGCTCGACAAAAGCAAAACCAACGTGGGCACCGGCCTCGTAGGCGCACCGGAGTGCGGCGACGTGATGCGCCTGCAAATCGAGGTGGACGAAGAGAGCGGCGTGATTCGCGACGCGAAGTTCAAAACCTTTGGCTGTGGCTCTGCCATTGCTTCTTCTTCCCTCGCTACCGAGTGGCTGAAAGGCAAAACCGTAGACCAGGCCCTCGCCATCGACAACATGGAGCTGGTAGAAGAACTGGCGCTGCCGCCGGTGAAGATCCACTGCTCGGTGTTGGCCGAAGACGCGATTAAAGCCGCCATCAACGACTACCGCGTGAAAAACGGCCTGCCCGCCCTCGAAGAGCAAAAACACCACTAAGAGCGAAAATCCAAAGAAAAAGGCTTAGGATCCACTCTAAAACAAAGTCCCGGGCAGGTTATTTGAACCTTTTAGGACTTGAGATTTCCGGAATTTTTCCGGAAAAAGCTTGTTTTCCGAATCTTTTTAAAGGATGCTAAAGATTTTTGTGCGTTATGATTTATATCAGTGATAAAGCCGTAGAAAAAGTACGGCAATTAAAGTCGGACGCGGCGCTGGACGAAGGGTATTTCCTTCGGGTGAGCGTGGTGGGCGGCGGCTGTTCCGGCCTTTCTTACAAGCTGGATTTTGACAACGAGTCGCAGCCCAATGACCAGATTTTTGAGGAAAAAGGCGTGAAGCTGGTGACCGACCTCAAAAGCTTTCTGTACCTCTGCGACACCACACTCGACTTTACCGACGGGCTGAACGGAAAAGGTTTCTATTTTGAAAACCCGAATGCCTCCCGCTCCTGCGGCTGCGGCGAAAGCTTTGCCGTGTAAATTTTTTCCTGGAAATTTTCCGGAAACTCAAGGTTTGAAAAGCCCCTGCCGAAAAATCTCGGCGAGGGCTTTTCTTTTTAAATCTTCCTTGGATCCCGAAAATAAAATTGATTTGATTTTCGGGAAATTCCGGGTCTGTGCATGGCATCCGTGGCTCTTTCTGGCACTGTTTTGATATTCTTCAGACAGTCTTTTTTAATCCCCAGACACCCTACACCATGAAAAAAGCATTTTTAACCTTGGCTGCCGCCACCTTGCTGATACCTGCCATTTCTTTTGCGCAAAACACCGCTACCATGCCGCAAAAAGAGCGTAGAATGGATTCTATGAATCAGCGCATGCGCCTGGACACAGCTACTCAAACAACTGTAAACAACCCGATCGACACGACCTCCGGAACGCCGCTTAACAGCCAGCGTGAAATAGATCTGAAAAACGGCGGTGCCGACCGCAAGGGTGCTGTGCCAGCCAAATAGTTTCCCAAAAATAGATTTTAAAAAGCCCCGGTCAGAGCGATTTCTGACCGGGGCTTTTTAAAACTTAGCTTAAGAAAGGCCTTTTAAAGACGAGGTTTTCCGGAAAATAGGGTTGTTTTTAACGTCCGCTTCCGCCGGTGTTGGCCGGCAACGGCACCCCCGTGTTGGAGTTTAGATTCCGGTATTCGCCTTTTTCATTCAGGCGGATTTCATCCTGACCTAAAATTCCTTCTGTGCCTTCGTTGATGGTTCGCTCATAAATTCCGGAACGGTGCTGGGTTGCAAAGGAATAGGTACTGTCAAAGTTGCGGATCTGAACACGGCGGCGTGCTGCTTCCGAACCGGTATTGTCGTAATAGCCGGTAAAGTTTTCGTAGTTGATGTTATAGTTCTGCTTTTGGGCAGATGGCTTTTTCTTGCCTTTAGCGTCAACGGCAGCAGGCATTAAAAATAAAGCGCTTAACAGAAGAATAGCCAGCTTTTTCATGGGTAAAATGCGTTTTAGGCTGTGAATAAAAGTCTCTAAAGAACACTTAAAAAAAGATATGCCACAAGTCTGGAAGCGCTATTCGGACCGCATCCGGAAAAGCTTTTCTGCGCCTGTGATTTTATACCAGTATTGGGATTATCCATACAGTGCAGTAGAGAAAGAGCGTATTTTTGCACAAAGAAATTCAACCCCATGATGAAAACCGGCAATCCTATTGTAAGCATTTATACGGAAATGACGCCTAACCCGGAAACGATGAAGTTTGTGGCCAACAAGCTGCTCTACCCCGGCAAAAGCATTGATTTTCCGGACGAGTCTTCTGCCAAACCTTCGCCTCTGGCTACCGAACTGTTTGCGTTTCCGTTTATCCGCAGCGTGTTTATCGCTTCCAACTTTGTGACTCTCACCAAAACAGGCGAAGCGCAGTGGGAAGAAGTCATCCCGACGGTTCGTGGCTTTTTGAAAGAATACCTCGAAAGCGGCAAAGCGGTGATCAACGAAAGTGAAATCGTGCAGAAAAGCGCTGACAACACCATCAACGCGGACGACGATGACGTGGTGAAACGCATTAAAGAACTGTTGGAAAACTACGTGAAACCAGCAGTGGAAATGGACGGTGGTGCCATCAGCTTTCTGGGCTATGACAACGGCACCGTGAAACTCATGATGCAAGGATCGTGCAGCGGTTGCCCGTCGAGCATGATTACTCTCAAAAGCGGGATCGAAGGCATGATGAAACGCATGATTCCGGAAGTAAAAGAAGTAGTGGCCGAAGCCGAATAATTTCAGCTACCCTTTTTATTTTTTGCAGCAGCCCGTGCGTGGGCTGCTGTTTCTTTTAAGCGCGGCCTTGCTTGTACCTTTAGGCCCTCTGGGAATGCTTTGATTTTCCGGAAATCCTTATCCTTTTCTATAATAAAACGAAAGACGTCTAGCCTTGCTTTCTAACAAAAATAATTATGTCGGTATTATGGCCGGCGGTATCGGCTCCCGCTTTTGGCCCGAAAGCCGCACGGCAAAACCCAAACAATTTCTGGACCTGCTGGGCACCGGCCGGACGCTGATTCAGTGGACCTACAAGCGGTTCCTCCAACTGTGCCCACCGGAAAACATCTATTTTATCACCAACAAGGACTACATCGAGCTGTTGCAGGAACAGCTCCCCGAAGTACCGCCCCAAAATATTATTGCGGAACCTTTCCGGAAAAACACAGCCCCTTGCGCCGCTTATTTTGCCCATAAAATCCACGCGCTGAATCCGGATGCAAATATCATTTTAAGTCCTGCCGACCATCTGATTCTGGACGAAGGCGCTTTTGAAGCTACCATGCGGGAAGCCCTCGTGTTGGCAGCTCAAAATGATGTGTTGCTCACGCTGGGTATTAAGCCAACGCGCCCTGACACCGGATACGGCTATATTCAATACGCGGCAACCGAAACGCCGGCACCGATGTACCGGGTGAAAACCTTTACGGAAAAGCCCCCTTTAGAGCTGGCCAAAACCTTTTTGGACAGCGGCGATTTCCTGTGGAATTCCGGACTATTTGTATGGAATGCCCGCACGTTTCTAAGCGCGTTAAAGGAATTTATGCCCGATATGGATGAGTTGTTTGCACCCGTGCGCGAAGCTTACAACACGCCTGCGGAGGCCGAATGGATGCAGAAAATTTATCCACAATGCACCAACACATCCATTGACTACGGCATTATGGAAAAAGCGTCTAATGTGTACGTTATTCCGTCGGATTTTGGTTGGTGCGACCTTGGCACTTGGCAGAGTGTGTATGATAACTCTGAAAAAGATTATCTCGGCAATGCCGTCTATGGCGATCAGGTGATGATTATGGATGCCAATGGCTGTATGATTAAAGCCGAAAACGGCAAGCTGTTGTTGTTGCAAGGCGTTGAGAATCTAATTATCGTAGATACACCCGATGTTTTGATGATTTGCGAGCGCGGTAAAGAACAACAAATCCGCGACTATGTAGCCGAAGTAAAAAGAAATAAAGGCGACCGTTTTTTATAGCCTTATAAAGTTTCCGGGAACGCCGGTATTTCCGGAAATCTCCAGCCCTGTTTCTGATGTAGATGTCAGGAACAGGGCTCTTGGCTTTTACGGACTGCTGGTAAAGAATTTTAGCGTTGCGGTACTTATCCCGTTCAACCGAAGAACAGGCGTAGCTGTTATAACCTTCTATAAAATGCCAGTACCAATTGACTTTGTCTTTTGCCTTTCATCTTTTGTTTCAAGAGGGCGTGCCCCTTCGGGTCGGGCTTTCGGCTCTTGTCATCCTGTTCTTCGACAAGCTCAGAATGACAAGTGCCGAAGGATCTATTCCCTCACGCGATTTCCGGAAATCGGTAGTGACTTTCCGGAAATTTCAGCCTGCTGGACTGCTTTAAGAAATGAATCCGAAAAGGCCTGTCTTTGGCACAGCCTTTTACCTTTGCAACGCTTTATATGATGAACCTGTACCCGGCGGGCGCCGCCGATGGATTGGAATTTGGAAAGATTCAACAACTGCTGCTGAATTACTGCCGCACTGACGCGGCCCGCGAGCGCGTGCAGCGCCTCAAGCCGATGACGCGTTTTGAAGCGATTGAGCGTGCCCTGAAGCAAACGGAAGAATATAAAAATAGCCTGGGGCAGGATGCGTTTCCGGCCCATTTCACCCGCAATATTTCCAAAGAACTGCGGCTTCTGGAAATTGAAAACGCCGTGCTGCCGGGCGATGCGTTGCTGGCAATGGCAAGTCTTGCCGACACGATGCGCGACGTGCTGCGCTGGTTTGCGGGCCGTCCGGGCTTCTACCCGACCTTGCGCGAACTGATTGCCGACCTGAAGTTTGAAAAAGAAATCGTGGACATCGTCTCCGCTGCGATTGACGAAGGCGGACAGGTGCGCGACACCGCTTCGCGCGAGTTGCTGAACATCCGCGCCGACCTGCAAAGCCGCCGCAACGAGCTGCGAAAGCTGTTTGAAACCGTGCTCCGGAAACTGAGCAAGCAAGGCTACCTGGCCGATATTTCGGAAGGGTTTTTGAACGGGCGGCGCACGGTGGCCATCAACGCCGAAAACAAGCGGCAGGTCAAAGGCATTCTCCACGGCGAAAGCGACAGTAGCCGGACGGTTTTTATTGAGCCGGAAGAAACGATAGAACTCAACAACGAAATCTTTTCGCTGGAACGGGCTGAAAGTCGGGAAATCCAGCGCATTTTGCAGGAAACCACGGCGAAGCTGCGGGTGTATGCCCCAACGCTGCACCACTACTTCAAACTTTCCGGAATTTTTGATTTTATCCGCTGCAAAGCCTTGCTGGCGCAGGAACTGGACGCCCACATGCCGCGCCTGAGCAATCACCCAGGCGTAGCGCTGGTGAAAGCCCGCCACCCACTCTTGTATCTCCACAACAAAGCGGCCGGAAAACCGGTGGAGCCGCTAAACCTTTCGCTGGACCGTAAAGAGCGGATTCTGATTATTTCCGGGCCGAACGCAGGTGGCAAAACAGTGAGCATGAAAACGGTAGGCCTGTTGCAAATTATGGCGCAAAGCGGCTTGCTGATTTCCGCCGACCCGAACTCGGAAGTGGGAATTTTCAAAAATTTGTTTATCCACATTGGCGACACGCAAAGCATTGAAAACGAATTGAGTACTTACAGCGCCCACCTGCGCGACATGAAGTACTTTATGGACTTTGCCAACGGCAAAACCTTGTTTTTTATTGACGAACTCGGCTCTGGCTCCGATCCGGCGCTGGGCGGCGCGTTTGCCGAAGCGATTGTGGAAGACCTCGCCGCACGCCACGCTATTGGCATTATTACCACCCACTACCTAAACCTGAAAGTGATGGCCGGAAAGGTGGGCGGCATCGTGAACGGCGCGATGCTGTTTGACGAAGAAGCCCTGGAGCCGCGCTACCGCCTCATTCTGGGCAAGCCGGGTTCGTCCTACACCTTTGCCATTGCCCTGCGCAGCGGATTGCCCCAAAAAGTGATTGACCGCGCGCGCCAGCTCACCGAACGCGGCCACCACAAGCTGGATAAATTGCTTCACGAAACCGAGCAGCAAGGCCTGCGGTTGGGCGAAAAAGAAAAAACGCTGGACGAAAAAATTGACGC
>JAEWBT010000037.1 GCA_023391015.1 Bacteroidota bacterium | reverse complement strand
GTTTTGGCAAACGGCGCGTTGGCTCCGGCGCGGACGGCGCGCACTTCCACGGCCTGCAGGTCGCGGGTGGTGTCGGGGGTTTGAGCGCCGGCGGCGACTGCGGCCAGCAGGGGCGCTGCGGGAAGCGCGAAACGAAGGAGATGCATAAAGGGTGAAAAAAGGATCGCTAAAGGGTGTATTTTCCGGAAAAATCCGAAATACCCGGGCGTAAGGCTCCTCCACCGAAACCAGGCGTCTTTCCAATAAATTCTATAGCAGCTTTTTTCCGGAAAAATTTACTCTTCCGCGATGCTCCCCATATACATGCAGGGAACGGCAGAACGAATCTTTTTCCGGAAAAGAAAGCAATTTGCTACGGAAGAATAAAGAAAGACGCGCTGTATGCGAACGCAACCGGAACCAAGAGGTTCCCTGCGTATTACATTCCCTAACCGGCATAACCCGGTCGAGGTTCAGCGGGTATGATCTCAGCCTTTTCTATAAACACAGAAAAAGGCACCCCGAGTAATTGGTTTGTTTTCTTGAAAAACAGGGCAAAGGTACAGGTTTTTGTTCCGATAGGTTGTAAAAAAAATGTCTTGCGAATTCAGAAATTTCCTACCTTGTGCATCCATTTCCCCTTTTTAAACAATGAAAAAACTGTTACTCAGCGCTGTTGTTTTGACAGCACTTGGAAACGCTGCGTCTGCGCAGTTGAACGAGAACTTTAATTCAGGTATTCCGAGTACCTGGACCATGATTAATGATGGTAAGATTCCGGCAAGCTCCTTTTTTGGTGCCGCTTATACCGCTCGTCTTACCACGGATGCGTGGGCAGGCATTTCCCGGGGCGGAGGCGACTCTGCTGTCTTTGCACCCTCTTGGTTTACGCCCGCCGGTAAGGCCGACCGTTGGTTGATTAGCCCTTCCTTCACGGTTACTCCCGATATGTTCCTGCTCTGGGAAGACATGGCTTATAATGCCAGCTATGCCGACTCGCTTCAGATTTTGGTTTCGCCGACCGCCGGTACTACTACTGCTTCGTTTACACAAACGATCTGGAATGCCAAAGGCTCTACCAATGGCGATTTCGCACAACGCGCCGCTTCTTTGAGCGCTTACGTAGGACAAACCATTCGGGTTGCTTTTCGCAACACTTCAGACGATAAGTATCTGATTATGGTGGATAACGTTGAAGCGCGCGTTCTGCCGGCTGTAGATGCAGCTATGTCAGCTCTTACGCCTGCTGCCGGTAGTGCTTCTTCTTATGGCGCCTCCGGATCCAACATCACGATTGGCGGCACGGTCTATAACTATGGTGCAGCACCATTGACTTCCTACACTATTAATTACCGGGTAAACAGCGGTACGGTGTCTTCACAACCGATGACCGGTAATATCCCACCTTACGGGTCTGCCAACGTCACTTTCTCGACTCCTTACACGCTTCCCGGAAACACCACTTATAATGTTACGGCCTGGGTGGACGCCGCAGGCGATGCAGATCATTCAAACGACTCTGCCTATACCACTGTAGGGGGCTATGCCTTCCTGCCTAAGAAGCGCGTCTTTATTGAAGAAGGAACCGGCACCTGGTGTGGCTGGTGCCCACGTGGCGCAGTCTATATGGACAGCATCTATAAAGCTTATCCTAATGACGTAAGCGTTGTAGCGGTTCACAACGGTGATCCGATGACGGTTACTGCTTATGACAATTATTTGGGTACCCTCATTGGCGGTTATCCGACACTGGTGGTCGATCGTCACATTGAAGATGATCCATCTGAGGCCTTTACTCTTTTCAACACCGAGCGCAACGCCTTTGGTTTTGCAGAACTCACTCTGGGCACCCTCAACTGGAGCGGCAGCACACTTTCGGTTCCGGTAGATGTGAAAGCAGCCGCGGATCTGTCTGGTGATTACCGCTTGTCTTTGATTATCACCGAAGATGAAGTAAAAAATCCAACCGGTAGTTCTTCGTGGGGCCAAACAAACTATTATTCCGGAAAGCCTAACAGCGGCAACTACGTGCTGCCTACCTCTTCTACCTTCGGTGATTTCCACGCGCTTCCAAATCCGGTTCCGGCCAGCCAAATTCACTACGATTTCGTAGCCCGCTCTGTAAATCCTTCCGTAACCGGAACCGCAGGTGTGCTTCCGACTTCTATGTCTGCAAACACAACTTACAGCGCAACCCTTACTGCGAACATTGACCCAAGCTGGAACCGTTCTAAACTCCGCGCTATTGTTGTTCTTTTGGACAATGCAACGGGCAATGCGCTCAACAGCGTGAATAGCATGAGCACGCTGGGCGTTGCCAACGTTGCCGCAGGTATTTCCAAAGTAAGCGTTTACCCGAATCCAACCAACGGTCTGGCTGCTGCAAGCGTTCAATTGGATGCCGCATCCAAAGTCAGCATTGAGGTGTTTGACATTACCGGACGGGTTATTGCGACTGTAGCCGAGCAAAAACTGGCTGCCGGCGAACACATTATCGACCTGCCGGTAAGCAACCTCGCCAGCGGTCTGTACAATGTGAAAATCTCTACTGCTAAAGGCTCTATTACCGAGCGCCTCTCTATCGTGAAGTAAGCCTTAGCAAGCCTGTTTAAAAAGAAAAAATCCCGGAAATTTCCGGGATTTTTTTATACACCAAAGTAATCGGCGATGGCAGTTTTGAGGATGATTTCCTGCCCCATAAAACCGGCCACTTCCACCGGTTTCAGCGGTTGCCAGTGGGGCCAGCCGTCGGCATCGCGGCCTTCAAACCGGAAATATCCTTTGGGCTCCAGCAACGTGCAGACGGCCACGTGGATAAGATCCTGCTTTTCTTCTTTGGTAAAATTTTCCTTGCGGGGCAGGTGGCCGTATTCGTTCATGCCGATTAAAAACAAAACGGCATCCAGGTCGGGCGTTTTGCCAAACCGTTCGGTGAGCAACTGCTCTACTTTTTTCCAGCGTTCGGGAAGCGACATTATATGGTTGGAGTTACACGTTAGAGCCCTTTGGGCGTTGGATATTGTTGGAGCGCTTCGCGCGTTCAAAAGCGTTGGAAAGGTGCTTTTAGAAAGAGGTTTAGTTCCAGAAATTTTCCGGAACTAAACCCGCCTAAACCGTATCAACCTATAAACCCAATCAACTTTACACCACTACTACTTCGTAAAACGCTTCGCGGTCGTAGTATTTCTGCGCCAGCGTCTGCAAAGTAGCTGCATCCACAGTTTTGTAGATTTCAATATTGCGGTCAAACCGGTTGGAGTCAAAGCCGTTGAGAATCAGGGTTTTCCAGCGGTTGAGGAGTTGGAAAGGGCCGTCTAATTCACCCAGCAGTCCGCCGAGCAGGTAGTTTTTCACCAGGCGCAGCTCGTCTTCCGGAATCGCTTCTGCTTTCAGGATTTCCATTTCTTTCCACACTTCTACCACAGCTGCCTCACACACGTCGCGGCCCGCTTCGGTGTGGATAATCAGAGAGCCGCCGTGCTGCATTGGTTGGAGCGAGGAATAAATGCCATAGGTGTAGCCTTTTTCTTCGCGGATATTGCTCATCAGCCGCGAACCGAAATACCCCCCCAGAACGGTGTTCAACACCACCATCGGCGTAAAATCGGGGTGGTGACGATTGGGGAAGATCCGGCCAATGCGAATGGCACCCTGCACGCCGTTTTCATCGTTTTGAATGCGCTGCACACGGGCTGCCGGCGCGGGCAAAGAGTACTGTGGTTCAGCATCTTTTTTTTCCGGAAATTCCACTGCTGTTTTCCCAAAGAAAGCATCCAGCAAGGATACTTCTTTTTCGCCAATAGCCCCGGCGGCAAACACCTGCGCTTTAGACAGGTCATATTGACTGCGGTGGAAATCCACCAGCTGCTCGCGCGTCAGGGCTGCAATGGTTGCTTCCTTCGTAAACCGGCCATAAGGGTGCGCCTCGCCAAAAAGCAGCGCATCAATGCGCTGATTGGCTACAAAATCGCATTGCCGCAGACTGACGAGCAGGCGCTGGGATGCGTTTTGCTTGTAAAGCCGCAGCTCATCTTCCGGAAAAGCGGCGTGCAGAATTAGTTCCTGCATCACCGGGAGAAGCACCGGCAGGTGCTTGGTGAGGGTAAAAAGGGTTACGCTCGCCCAGTCGTCGCCCGCTGACACGCGCAGCGTGGCGCCATATTGCTCAAAAGCCTCGTTGATTTCGTGGGCCGTTTTGCCGGGTGTGCCGTTTTTGAGCAAGGCTGCTGTTGCCTGCGCCACGGCTGGTCGGGGCTCCTGCCACACGCCCGCCGGAAATACTAGCTCTATCTGCGCCACTTCCTGTGTACCAGCCCGAAGCCAATAGAGCGGCAAGCCGTTGGAAAGCTGGTCTTTCTGAATCGGTGGCAGGGAGAAATCAAATTCTATCGGGTCGTGGATGGGCGGGGCAACAGTGCGGTTGAGCATAAGGTAGGGGTGGCGCTTTGCCTGTGGAAAGCAGGAGCCTTCGGTTTGGAGCGCTGCTTGGGATTTTGGGTTGGAAGCCCGTAGCAGGCAGGTTAAAATAGCCTTGTCTGGATTTTCCTGCTGGCGGTACCGCAAAGATACAGTCCTACCTTTGCGGCGCGTTAGCGGTGTCTTATGGAAGAAATGATTTCTAAACAAAAGAAAGTGGTGGTGCGCTCGGTGCGGCCGGTGGCCAACTGGCTCTTGCTGGGCGTAGTGATGCTGATCATTCAAATCCTGCTGGGTGGCATCACGCGGCTCACCGGTTCTGGCCTTTCCATTACGCAGTGGAAGCCCATTCTGGGTGCCATCCCGCCACTAAACGAAGCCGACTGGACCGCTGCGTTTGAAAAATACAAGGACATTGCACAGTACAAATACCTCAACAGCCATTTCACCCTCTCTGATTTTAAGGCCATTTATTTTTGGGAATGGCTGCACCGCGAGTGGGCGCGGCTGATGGGCGTGGTGTTCCTGGTAGGCTTTGGCTGGTTTTTGTATAAAAAACAGCTTACCAAGGCGATGGTCCGGCCTTTTGTGGTGTTGTTCTTACTGGGCGCGTTGCAGGGCGCTATCGGATGGATTATGGTGGCTTCCGGCCTCAACGACACCAATTTATATGTAAGCCACTACCGCCTCGCGATTCACTTTATGGCTGCGCTGGTGCTGGTAGGCTATACCTATTGGTTTATGCTCAAGCTGCGCGTTCCGGAAAAAGACATTATCCATCATCCTAAGCTGCGCAAAAGTATTCTGGCGTTAATCTCCCTTTTAACGCTGCAACTTATCTACGGCGCTTTTATGGCAGGTTTAAAAGCGGCTCCTTTTGCACCTACTTGGCCGGGTATCAACGGGCATTTATTTCCGGAAAGTATAAGCCAGTATGGCAACCGCGTGTTCACCGGTCTGCAGGCCATCGCCGATCATCCGCTGGTGGTTCATTTTATCCATCGCAGCTTTGCCTTTTTGTTGTGCGTTGGGGTGTTGCTGGTTACCATGCAGGCAGCAGGTGTCAAAAACAAGCAGCGTGCGCCGGCGCTGGGCCGCTGGTATAAATGGCCGCTTTTCTTTGTATTGCTGCAGGCCGTTCTGGGTATTTTTACCGTTTTGAACGCGCCGAAGGCCACCAACAACTATATGGGCGTGTATGAGTGGCTGGCAGAGGCCCACCAACTCGTGGCCATGAGTTTGTTGCTTTCCCTGCTGGCGCTGTTGTTTGCCGTTTCAAAACCTGCCGGGGGGAAAACACCTTAATTCCCAGAAACCTTTTTTAAGCGAAAGAGGCACAAAAAAGCCGGAGATAAATCCGGCTTGCGATAAAATAAGAAGGCGTTTGTGTGCTGTCAGTCCGGAAATTTTTCCGGAAAACACCACTTACCGGCAGCCTATTCAGGCTGTTTCTGAATAAGCTTTTGATACACTTTTACCCCTGCGGACGTTAGCAAGCCATACAGAAAATGCTCGGCGGTGTCGCGGCTGATTTGCTCTAGCGAAAAACCGGCTTTGTACATTAAGGTATCACCGTGCATACTCATCAGTGCACTATCCACACGGTAGTAAGAAAGCAAATCCAGGTTGATTTCCGGACGATACAGGCCTTCTTTAATGCCTTGCTCCAGGTTTTTCCTCGTGATTTCAATGGATTGCTTTAAAAGCTCGTTCCGGAAAATCTCGTATACCTGTGGGAAGAAGCGCTCCAATTCATAAAAAGCCATTGGGTTGGCATTCCGCGAAATCTCAAGGAGCAGTTTATTAAAACCCAAAAACGCTTCAATAGCATTCTCCGCTTTTTCTGCGATGGCCGCAAAAGCTTTGTGATATTCCTTATAGGAAACATCCCGTACCGCTTCTACCAGGTCGGTCTTGTTTTCATAATGCTGATACAGCGTTTTTTTGGACATCCCTACCTCGGCGGCCAGCATATCCATCGTAACGGCTTTATAGCCGCGCTCGCGAAACATTCTGTCGGCTGTTTCTAAAATCTTCGTTTTCGTATCCATAATTGTTTATTTAATAGAAACATTCCCGGCCCGAAAAAGTTTCCACAGCAAAAGAAAGCCTTTTTACCCGGATAACGAACGAGAAAAAGGTATGCCAACTTATATTTTCTATTTTTGGCCCTGAATAAGCTTCAACAAAACCAATATGGCCTTTCTAAAAGAATTTAAAAGCTTTGCCCTGCGGGGCAATGTTTTGGACCTGGCCGTCGGTGTCATCATCGGCGCGGCTTTTGGCAAAATTGTTTCTTCGCTGGTGGAGGATGTCATTACGCCCCTGCTGCTGACACCAGCGCTCCGGGCGGTAGGCGCGCAGGATATTGCTCAACTTTCCTGGAACGGCGTTAAATACGGCAGCTTTCTGTCGGCGGTCATTAGCTTTTTGTGCATTGCTTTTGTATTATTTCTTTTAATACGGGGTGTCAACCGGTTTAAAAAATCAGAAACTGAAGCTGCTGATAAGCCTTCGCCAGCGCCCTCGGAAACGGAAAAACTGCTTACCGAAATCCGCGACGAGCTTCGCCGAAAGCCTTAGCCGGTTTATAGCGTAAAAATTACCGACCTTTGCGGCAACTGTTTTATTAAACTTTGTCTATGAGCGTAGCTTCCACAAGCATCCTGGTGGGTTTGCAGGCCCGAAAAAAACAAGGTCGCCCGGGCTTTGCCATGCTCATAGACCCCGACCATACGCGCGCCGAGCAAGGACTGGCATTAGCTCAAAAATGTGTGGATGCCGGTGTAGATTACCTGCTCGTGGGCGGCAGTCTGGTGTTGGATTATGCGCATTTTGAAGCTTTTATCCGGTGTTTTAAAACCCATTGCGACATTCCGGTTCTGCTCTTTCCCGGCTCGCCGGCGCAGGTAACGCCCGAGGCCGACGGACTGCTTTATCTCTCGCTGGTCTCTGGCCGCAATGCCGAGCTGCTGATTGGGCAACATGTCGTTTCCGCGCCAGCAGTACGCGGCTCCGGCCTTCAGGTGCTTTCTACGGGCTACATCGTAGTGGACGGCGGCCTGCCCACAACCGTTTCCTACATGAGCGGCTCCGCGCCGGTTCCGGCCAACAAACCGGATATCGCCCTGTGCACCGCCTGGGCCAGCGAGCTTCTGGGGCATCATGTGCTGTATTTAGACGCCGGTTCCGGTGCCCGCAATCCGGTTTCCGAAAAAATGATTCGCACCGTCGCGGTTCAAACCCAAAATCCGCTTTTCATTGGCGGTGGCATCCGGACACCCGAAGGTGCCCGGCAAGCGGCAGCAGCAGGCGCAACGGTTGTGGTGGTTGGGAATGTTTTGGAAGAAAGTCCGGAACTGCTGGCCCAAATGGCGGCGGCGGTGCACCAAACGCACCCGGTGGAAGATCGCCGGTCGCTTGAAGCGGTTATAGAAGGTAGCCTTTAGGCATCTTTTTCCGGAAATTTCCGGAAACTGCTCTGGCCAATTTCCGGAAATGCGCTGTAAAACAAGGCATTTTTATCCATTCGCAACCCTTCGTTAAAGCACGCCGTTTCTAAAAGCCAGTCCCCTCTTGCCATCCGGAGCGGTTATTTTTGCGCCTATGAATACCGCCGCGATTGTAGAAGACGCCCTGCGAACCATTCAACTGGAAGCCGAAGCCATTCGCCAGCTTTCGCATTTCGTGAACGATGATTTTGTGCGCGCGGTGCAGCTTATTGAGCAATCTGATGGGCGCGTTGTGGTATCGGGTATTGGCAAAAGCGCCATTATTGCCCAGAAAATCGTTGCCACTTTCAACAGCACCGGCACGCCTGCCTTGTTTCTGCACGCCGCCGATGCCATTCACGGCGACTTGGGCATGATTCAAAAAGCCGACGTCGTCATCGTGATTTCCAAAAGCGGCGAAAGTCCGGAAATCAAAGTGCTGCTCCCGCTGCTCAAAGGCTTTGGCAACCCGGTTATTGCCATTTGCGGCGCCGAAAAATCCTACCTCGCCCAGGCTGCCGATTGCCTTGTAAATACCACTGTGACCAAGGAAGCCTGCCCCAATAACCTGGCCCCTACCACCAGCACCACCGCCCAACTGGCGATGGGCGACGCCCTGGCGGTTTGCTTGTTGAATCTGAAAGGGTTTACGGCGCAGGATTTTGCCCGTTATCATCCCGGCGGCGCATTGGGCAAAAAGCTGTATCTGCGGGTAAAAGATGTATTATCCGGCACAGAAGGACCGGTTGTGGATGCCGGTGCAGGCGTTCAGCAGGTGATTTATGAAATCAGCAGCAAGCGCCTCGGCGCAACTGCCGTTACCGAAAACGGCCAGCTTTGTGGCATTATCACCGATGGCGATCTGCGGCGTATGCTGGAGCAACACGATTCCATCAGCGGCATTACGGCGCGCGACATCTGCACGCGCAATCCCCAAACCATCGGTTCAACGGCCTTAGCTGCCGAAGCCCTGCAACAACTTCGCGAGAAAGACATTACCCAACTGATTGTGCTGGACGCACAAGGCAAATACACTGGTATCCTGCACCTGCACGACCTCGTGCGCGAAGGGCTGTTGTAGGAGGATTTCCGGAAAATAGCGCGGTTTTTCCGGAAATATGGTTTCTGGTAAAACCGTTTTTCCTGCGCTGCTCCCTTATTTACCCGCCCATAAACGCATAACGCACCAGATTGGCACCCATTTGCAATGCTTTGGTGCGGGCTTCGGGCTTGTCGTTATGCACTTCCGGGTCTTCCCAACCATCGCCGAGGTCGGTTTCCACGCTGTAGAAAACCACCAGCCGGCCTTTGTAGAAAAGCCCATACCCTTTAGACGGCTTTTTATCGTGTTCGTGGATTTTGGGCAACCCATTGGGAAACGCAAACGGCGCACGATAGATCGGGTGCGAGAAAGGCACTTCCACCAAGGCTAATTCCGGAAATATCTTTTTCAACGCCGGGCGCACATACGGGTCCAGCCCGTAGTTATCATCAATATGCAGGAAACCACCCCCTTCCAGATAAGTACGTAGGTTTTGCGCCTCAGCGGGTGTTACATCCCAACGGCCGTGGCCAGTCATGTGGATAAACGGGTAATTAAAAAGCTCCGGTGAAGCAGCAGCTACCTGCCCTTCCGCTAAATCCAAATTGGTGCGCAGGGATTGGTTGCAGAATTGGGCGAGGTTTTTCAGGGCCGTAGGATTGGCATACCAGTCGCCACCACCGCTGTACTGCAGCAGCCCAAGGCGCAGCTTTTGGGCAAAGGCGGCCTGCGCAGCCAGCACTAAAAAAGCGAAAAAAAGAATCTTACGCATCAGTCGTCGTTCAGCAACCGAAAATAAGCCATTCCGGCCATTGCTGCTGTTTCGGTGCGCAGCCGGGTGGGGCCAAGCGTAACCGGTTCAAAATGATTGAGCAGCGCCCGGTCAATTTCTTCGGGCGTAAAATCGCCTTCGGGGCCAATCAGCAGCAGGGCGTCTTCCCCTTTGCACAAGGTTTGACGAAAAGATTGCCGGGATTTTTCGGAAACACAATGGCCTATAAATCGGCTGCCTGTCGGGATGTTTTCCCAAAAATGGCTCATTTTAACCGGGTTATGCAACCTGGGCAACCAGTATTGCTGGCTTTGCTGCATGGCCGACACCAGAATGTTGTTCCAGCGCTCGGCCCGGAATTTCTCGGTTTCGGAGCGCTGCGTCAGGATGGGAATGATTTCGGAGACGCCCAACTCACACGCTTTTTCCAGGAGCCATTCGTTCCGGGCGGCCGCCTTTGTGAAGGCAACGGCAAGAGTAAAACGGGGGCTATTTTCCGGAAAATATTCCGTCGCAAGCACCCGCACTTCCGCTGATTTTTTACCGGTTTCCGTTATCACAACCAAAGCACGGGTGCCTTTCCCATCAGTCAGCAAAAACTCATAACCGGCGGTTTTGCGCAGCACCTGCACCAGGTGGCGGGCGGTGTCTTCGGGCAGCGAAAATCGGGCGTCTGGCAATAATTTTCCGGAAACGTAAAACAACGGCTGCATAGCGGCAAAAGTAAGCAGCTACCCTTGTCGGGATAAGGAATAAAAAGGCATTTTACACGCCGGCTCTTTTACACAAACTGATCTTCTTTCTGCTGCATCATTTTCCGCAGGTTGAGCAGCGCATAGCGCATCCGCCCCAGCGCCGTATTGATGGAAACGGCGGTTGCTTCAGCGATTTCCTTAAAAGACAATTCTCCATAAATGCGCATCACCAGAACCGCGCGCTGCTCTTCCGGAAGCTGCTCTATTAAGGCATACAAACCTGCTACCGTTTGCTGGGTCTCCAGCCGGTTTTGGGGCAGGGCATTGTCTTTCAAGAGATAATTAAACGCCTCATCGCCGCACAGCACCACGCCGCTGGTCCTGGATTTCCGGAAATAATCAATGCACAGATTGTGAGCCACGCGCAGCGCCCAGGGCAAAAACTTTCCCTGTTCATTGTAGCGGCCTTCGCGCATCGTGCAAAGGATTTTCAGAAAACAATCCTGAAAAAGGTCTTCAGCCAGCGCCCGGTCTTTTACCAACAAATAAATAGCCGTATAAATCCGGTCTTTATGCCGCAGCAAAAGAGTTTCAAAAGCAGCGTTTTCGCCTTTCAGGAAAAAGGCAATCAAATCAGCATCCGGGGCAGATGGGTAGGTACAGCGCATAGAACAGACGAATACAAAAAAGAAAAACACCAGCCGTTTCGTAGGATCGGGCCGGTTGGTTTTTTTAAAGGAAAAGTAATCGTCTGGCTATAGGCGCGGAACTCAGCGTGTTTTTAGAAAGTGCTGGAAAAGGGATAACGGCTTTTTAACAGGCTACCCCTATTGAGGCACCGAAAGTAGTAAGAAGAAAAAGAAAGACGCTACTTTTTTTAAAAAGGTTGGGTATGCGTCCAGCCTTTTTTCAGCAAAAGAAAAACCGGCCTTGAAAGCCGGTTTTTAACTGCAAAAATTTAGGGGATATTTTCCGGAAAATCTACCGGATTAAGGTTACATCACCCGACTGCGTAACGCGCTGTCCGCTGGGGCAAAAGCCGTCGATCCTCCACACGTACACGCCTTCCTCTGCGGGCTTGCCGTTGTACTGGCCATCCCAGCCACTGGTTAGGTCGGTGCTTTTATACACTTCCTGGCCCCACCGGTTATAGATGCGGAAGGAAATCAACTTCACAAGCTGCTTGTTGAGCAACCCGAAACGGGTCAGGCCATCAATGCCGCTTTCCGGGGCAAACGCATTGGGCAGGGTGATGGTTTCGCAAATGGTGCGCACCACGACGCTGTCCATCCGGCGGCAGGTGAGTTCCGGCGTGGTATGAATCACCGTAAAATAATACGTGTAATTGGTGAACGGTTGGGCTACGGGAAACTGCTTGGAAGAGTCATCCAGATAAGTAGCCGGCGACCAGAGGTACGAGAATTCCGGTCCTTGAGAAGTCAGCGGGCCACCCAGCAGCGTTGTGGCACCGTCGGCAATGGTGCGGTTCGGACCAGCATCGGCTTCATTTTCAACCACGCGTACCAATACCGCCGTGTCGGTTACACAGCCGTCGGCATAGTTCAGCACCACATTGTATCGAATGGTGCGTTCCGGAAACGCGGTTACTTCCTGGCCCAGCGGGGTGTTCAGCGATGTGGACGGGAACCACCGCACGCTGTCAGCAGATAGGGATTGTGCCCGCAGCCGGATGGTATCTCCCTGACATATCAGTGTATCGTTGGAAAGCGTCAGGCTGGGTTGGGGAGAAACATAAATCTGCTGGCAACCCATCCGCATATCCGGCAAGCCTTCGTTCAGAATCAGGTTCACGGTGTAGATACCAGCCGTGTCATACCGGAAAGGCGGCGGGGTAGCCAGGTTGCTGCCGGCAATGCTGGATCGGGTGCACGGCTTGAAGCGAACGCGCGTCAGCGAGCTGTTGAATTTGTTCACAACAAACGTGTACAGGTTGGCACTGTCGCGCAGGAAAGCACTCATGCCATAAGGCGTCGAAAAATCATTGGCGGCTGAAACCAATAACTCCACGTCAGCAGGCCTGCCCGTTACGCTGCCGGCAGTGTCGAGCTTTAACCGGATGGTATTGTTGGCGTCTGCGTTGGCAATAATCAGGTAAGGATTGTCGCAGTCGCGGTAGTAAGCCAGGCCGGTCGGCGTAAAGAGGTTATTGAATAAATTTCCGGAATTAGAGCCGTTCGGGGCGTTGGCCAGCGAGGTACCAAAGGCAACGGTACTAAGGGAAGAATTTCCGGGATTGGTGATGTAGAGTTTGTATTTACCGTTGATTTGCGACACGGTGAGATGCTCTGGATTCGCCAGACCACCGACGTTACCGAGGTTTTGCAGCGTAGGCGTCCCGGTAATAGGACCCGGGAAGGTAGCGCGCACCAGCGAAGACGTAGCCGCGTCGAGGATCATACCGTAAAAGCGGGTTCCTTCTTTGGCAATATAAAGATCTTGTGGCCGGGTCAGCAGGCCGCCGGGGTTGCCCAGAAGGGCGGCTGTTGGGTTGTTTCCAAGGCTGTTGCCAAAGTCGAGGCGAATGATGTTGGCATCCGCCGTCGTAGAACCAGCTGTGGCAAAAAGGTGCCAGTTGGTCCCTACCTGCATCAGGTGCAGCCCGCCGCCGCTATCGGGCACCAGGCTGGAATCATAGGCAGACAAAACGGTATAAACCGGGATGTTGGCGAGCGTGGTACCAAAGTCGAGGCGCACCAGCGTCCGGCGTTTGCGGTTGAGTGCAAAAGCATAATACCGGCCATTGCCGTCTTTGGCAGCTTCAATAGCAACGGGTCCGGCAAGCTCAAAGCGGTTGGAAATATTCTGGAAAGAAGGCGCACTGCGCAGGGTACCGGGGCAGAAGGTCCAGAAATAAGAAGACGCTTTCTGTGTGGTAGAAAGCTGAATGAGTTGCCGCGCGCATACCGAATCCGGCGCGCTGAACAAAGCGGTGTCCTGTGCGCGGAGCGATGGCAAAGCCATTAGCAAGGCAACAGTGAAAAATAAAAACCGCTTCAACGAAGAAAAGCTGAGAGTAAAGGCAGGTGTCATTCGGGGAAAACGCTATAGACAGGGCAAAAGCCGTGTAAAGTTGGGCTAATATACCTTTCCAAAACGGATTTTTTTAGCCGGACGATACATTTATTTTTGCCCTTCCCCCATTTTCCTTTTTTTATGCGCCGTTTTTCCCTTTTATTTCTCGCCTTTCTGCTTTGCTGCAACGCCGCCGTTTCGGCCCGCGAAGGCATGTGGCTGCCACCGTTGCTGGCCCAGCAAGCGGCTGCGATGCGGGCTGCCGGACTTAAAATTCCGGTAGATGCCATCTACAATCCCAACGGCACTGGCCTCAATGGCGCGGTGGTGCGTTTTGGCGGCGGCTGCACCGGCGAGATGATTTCCCCCGAAGGCCTTTTGCTCACCAATCACCACTGCGGCTACGGAACCGTGCAGGGACTTTCTTCGGCAGCCAAAGATTATTTTGCACATGGCTTCTGGGCCATGAATAATGGTGAAGAAATTCCTTGCCCCGGCCTGACGGTCAGCTTTGTCCGCAAGATGGATAACGTTACTGCAATCGTCCTGAAAGATGTTCCCGACACGCTTGCCGGCGCTGAGCGCGACACGATAATTGCCCGCAATACGCGGTTTGTGGAAGATTTATACCGCAACAACCACCCCGGTATGGAAGCAACCGTCAGCAGCTACTACAATGGCAATGAATACTGGATTTCGCTGATTGAAGTGTTTCGCGACGTGCGCTTGGTAGGCTTTCCGCCCAACGGCATTGGCCAGTTTGGCGGCGACACCGACAACTGGATGTGGCCCCGCCACACCGGCGATTTCTCCATTTTCCGGGTCTATGCCAACACCAACAACAAACCCGCTGAATACAGCCGGGCCAACAAGCCCTACAAGCCACTGAAGTATTTTCCTATTAACGCCAAGGGCGTGAAGGAAGGCGATTTTACGATGGTTTATGGTTTTCCGGGAACCACGCAGGAATATCTTGCAGCTTCGCAGGTGGCCCAGGTAGCCGATATCATCGACCCCATCCGGATCGAGGTCCGCACCGCCCGCCTTGCTGCCTGGACACAAAAAATGAAAGCCGACCGCGCCGTTTTTCTGCAATACACCTCCAAGCGCGCCGGTGTGGCTAATGGCTGGAAGAAATGGCAGGGCGAAGTGCAGGGTTTGAAAGAAGCCAACGTGGTGGCCCGCCGCCGCGACGCGGAAAACAAGTTTCAATATTGGACGCAAGGCGACACCACACTGCCTTTCGCTGACAACGTTCTGATGCAGATTGACGCCAACGTGGCCCGCGCCAATGAAGCGCTGCCGGCGGAGATTTACTTCCAGGAAGCCGTTTTTGGCGTAGAGTTGATAGGACGTGGTGCCGTGCTGGAGCGGCTGGTGACGGCACTGCAAAAAGGCCCGTCTGCCGACCTTCAAAAAGCCGTCGGCGACTGGGAAGGGTTTTATAAAAACTACGACCCGGCCACCGACCGCACCGTTTTTGACACCCTGATGCCCCTCTTTTTTGCCCGCGCCGGCAAGTATGTTCCGGAATATTTCCGGAACGAGTTGGCCCGCTACAAAGGTGATTTCCATGCCTGGTCGGCAGCTGTTTACGACCAATCCGTCGTGGCGCACCGCGACCGGTTTGCCGCCCTGATGAAAGAAGGGTGGAAAGCGTCGCCCGCCCGCATCCAAAACGACCCGGCAGTGCTGCTGTACCGTGCAGCCATGCAAACCCGCAAAACTGAAATTGCGCCGGTGCTGGCCGAAGCCCAGGAGCGCCTGAACGTTCTTTCCCGCCTGCACCGCAAAGCGCAGCGCGCTGCCGACCCCGGCCGCGCCTGGTATCCGGATGCCAACAGCACGCTGCGCCTGGCTTATGGGCATGTAAAAGGCATTGACCCACAAGGGCCTGCGCCTTATTCTTATCAAACCTACCTGAGCGAAGTCATCGCCAAAGACAATCCGGATGTAGCGGAGTTCCAGGTACCTAAAAAGTTGAAGAGTTTGTACGCCAACTATGATTTTGGTGGCTGGGGCAACGGCAAAGACGTTCCGGTGGCCTTTATTGCTGATAATCACACGACGGGCGGCAACAGCGGCTCACCGGTGCTCAACGCCAACGGCGAACTGATCGGCACCAACTTCGACCGCATCTGGGAAGGCACCATGAGCGATTTGCAATTTGACGACACACGCAGCCGCAACATCTCGGTGGACATTCGTTACACCCTGTTTATTATTGAAAAATTCGGCGGCGCAGGCTGGCTGCTAAAGGAAATGAAAATCATTCGGTAGGCAGAAAAGTCACTAAATCCCGGAATGCAGCCAGGAAATCTTGCAGCGCTTCGGCGTCGGTTGGCGTTTTCAGCTCTCCGTTACTATCCACTTTAGCTTTTATCCCGGAAATCAATAGCGTGGTTTCCGGGATTATTTTTGCCCCAAGGGTCCGCATGAGGAGTTGCAGTTCTTTATGTCCTTTCACGCCGCTGGCCGAAGCCGTGATCAGCCCCACCGGTTTTCCGGAAAAAACAGTGGTTGCCACACACCATTCTATCAGATTCTTCAATCCGCTGGGAATGCTGAAAACATATTCTGGCGTGCAGATTAAAATTCCATCGGCAGCTTCTATCTTTTTCCGGAAATAAGCGACTTTTTCGGGGGTGTTTTCGGTGGAAAGGGCCGGGTCAAAATGAGGTAATGCTTTTAAATCCGGTGCAAATCCAAAAGAAAAATCGCCAGCCAGTTGTCCGGAAATATGGCGCAAAAGTCTTTCGTTGGAAGTGTTGGTTCCGGCGCTGCCATTGATGGCCAGGATAGTTTTCATTTGGAAAATGCGACGGTAAATTTCCGGAAATCTTTTGGACCTGACAGGCTCTCTGCGCTTCGCTGCGGACCTGTCAGGTCAGTAGTCGTTCGTGGGTGAGATTTTCCGGAAATTTCAAGTCCCCGGAAAGTGTGTTTCTGACCTGACAGGCTCGGCGGCTTCCATTTCATTGCAGCCTTGACCTGTCAGGTCCCGCGGTTTTTCCAGGCATTCTTACACAAAATCATACACTTTTCGCTTGCCGCCCAGGATGCGGGCGTCGTCGGCTTGTAGCCATTTGCGCAGGATCGTTGCATACACATCCCGAAAATCTTCGGTGAATTTTAAATCGCCGTTGGACAGGTTTTTCAGGTCGGGTAAGGGATTGAGCAGCCCTTTTCGGCCCAGCGCACCGCCGGCAAAAAACATTTGATTGGCGGTGCCGTGATCCGTTCCGGCACTGGCATTTTGCGCTACGCGACGGCCAAATTCCGAAAACGTCATCAACAGCACATCATCAAAACGGTTATTGGCTTTGAGGTCCTTTACAAAAGCGCTTACTGCATCGTTGAGTTGGGTAAAAAGCGCTTTCTGCCGGTTGAGCTGTGCGTTGTGGGTATCGAAAGAGCCCAGCGAGAGATAGTAGACCTGCGTGTTGATTTCTGAGAAAATCAGCGAAGCCACCTGTTTCAGATCGCGGCCCAGGCCGGTTGTGGGGTAGCTTTGCGCGGTACTTTTCGCCTTGCTTTCCTCAAAAATATAGCCCGCATTGGAAAGGGTATTGCCAAGGGTTTTATAGAGATAATCCGCCGTCTCATCGGTATGAGAATGCGATTTTGCCACCTGCTGTAAAAAAGGATCCTGCGCCGTGCGGTAGAGGCGTTTGGGGTCTTTAAAAGCAAAGGCTTTGTTGGCTTCGCCTTTCATGGCAAGGCTGAGGGTAGAATCCAGTTCCAGCGCCTGCAACGGACGATCGCAGTTGTGGCACACAGCGTCCAGATAGCGGCCAATCCAGCCGGTTTTCAGGTATTCCTGACTTCCCGAGGCCGACTGCCAGATGTCCATGCTCCGGAAGTGCGACTTATCGGGATTGGGATAGCCCACGTTATTCAAAACAGCCAGTTCGCCGTTGTCATAGAGTTCTTTAAAAAACGGCAGCGATGGGTTTAATCCTGCATCGCCCGTAAGCGCAAGACTGTCTTTAGGAGAAATGGAAATGGCGGGACGCGCGGCATAATACAGGTCGTTGGTTACTGGGATAATCGTGTTCAGGCCGTCGTTGCCGCCGGTGAGCTGGATAATCACCAACACACGGTTTTGGCGGGGCAGCGCGCCGCCCGCTTCAAAAGCCTTTAGAAATTTGGGCATCAGCAATGCGGCAGAGGCCAGCGAACCCATTTTCAGGAAAGAACGGCGTTTCAAAAGCATAACAAAAGCGTGGAGATTTCCGGAAATTTCCCCCAATCCGGAATTTTTTAGACAGTGCTGAAGCGGAAAGGATTAGTGGCTACAGGCACGAGTTACACAAGAGAATGATGCAGGAGTGACCTAGGTGGTTTCCCTGCGATGCGTGTTTGAAAACGATGCCCATTTTCCGGAAATTTTCCCTCTAAAAAATTTCTGCCCAGACCGTGTTGACAGCCTTTTTCAGTCCTGTAGGGACGCTGGTTGGGTCCTGTATATCCAAACCTGCGGGGGCTATTCAGCGAATGCCAAAGGGCCGGTCAACACCGCATAGGAACCTTCCAAACACCAAAAGCGTTTTTTCCGGATACCGGAAAAAACGCTTTTGGGAGTAAAAAGATTGTTTTCTAGAGTTGGTTGTACACTGTTGCGTCTACCGCGCGGGTGATTCCGAAAAACTGGAAGGTTTTCTGCCGGTAGTTCTTTTTGATATATGCATCGGTGTCGCCTTCTTCCGGAACGCTCATCCAGTCGTTGCCACGCTTCCAGCGATATACGCCCACCGTGTTGGGGCCGCGGCGCGCCAGGGCGTAGAATTGCAGCTTTTTGTTGGTGTAGCCCATCTTCATCATCTGGTCGTCGGTGTATTCGTCTTCGGCGATCGAGACCTGATCTTTGGTGACCGGGTTGAACCAGGAGTACACCGCTACACGGTCTTCGCCGGGCGTTTTATAGGCGGTAAAAAGCGGCGTTTTATCTTTCCAGCCCCAGTAGAGCAACTGACCTTCCTGATACTCGTTGTCGGCTACCGTAACATAATTATTATCGGCTTTATTGAACCACCGGTTGACGGTTACCAGGTCGGAATTATCCTGCGCCAGGGCAGTGCTGCCTACGGAAGCAACGAGGGCAGCCGCAAGAACGAAGGTTTTTTTCATTGGGGATGATGCTTAAAAATGGGGTAATGGCAGCGCCAAAATACTGTAAAATATTTGGGCTTTGCAAGAGGCGGGTTAAAAATTTTTGAAACACCTCTTTTATATCGTCTATATCAATGCGCCGGAAACGGGTTTAATCGTACCTTCGGCGCCCGCAAATTTAGGAAAATGCAGGGCCTTTGAGACCCACACCGGATTTTAAAGTTTAATTTTTAAGACCTGCCTTTACCAAAAACGCGTAATTTTCTTTTCTACAAAAAATGATTGGTTTCCTTTCCAAAATTTTCGGTGGCTCCAAGTCTGAAAAAGACATGAAGCCCATCCGCCCACTCGTTGAGCAGATTAACCAATATTACGAACAGTACGCCGCGCTCTCCAACGACGCGCTGCGCGGCAAAACCGCCGAGTTCCGGCAGCGTATCGCCGATTATCTTGCCGAAACCGACAACGCTCTTGCCGCCACCCAGACCAGCGTGGATGCTGCCGGTCATGGCAACACCGACGTACAATCGCAGTACGCCACCATCGACAAGCTGCGCAAAGAACGCAACACGAAGATTGAGGAAATCCTCAAAGAAATTCTCCCCGAAGCCTTTGCAGTAGTGAAGGAAACGGCCCGCCGCTTTTCTGAGAACAGCGAGGTGGAAGTGACTGCTACCGAGCTGGACCAGATGATGGCACCCCACCGGCCCAACATCCGTATTGAAGGCGACAAAGCGTATTATGCTAACACCTGGCAGGCCGCCGGAAACACGGTGGTCTGGAACATGGTGCACTATGATGTGCAGCTCATCGGCGGCATTGTGCTCCACGAAGGGAAGATTGCCGAGATGGCCACCGGGGAAGGTAAAACGCTCGTTTCCACGCTGCCCGCCTACCTCAACGCCCTGGCCGGCGAAGGCGTTCACATCGTAACGGTGAATGACTACCTCGCCCGTCGTGACCAGGAATGGAACGGCCCTCTCTTTGAATTCCTCGGCCTCACCACCGATTGCATTGACAAGCACCAGCCCAACTCGCCGCAGCGCCGCAACGCCTACATGGCCGATATTACCTACGGTACCAACAACGAATTTGGCTTTGACTACCTGCGCGACAACATGGTGCACCATCCGTCGGAGAAAGTGCAGCGCGCCCACCACTACGCGATGGTGGATGAGGTGGACTCCGTGTTGGTGGATGACGCCCGGACGCCGCTCATTATTTCCGGTCCCGTGGCCCGTGGCGACGAGCAGCAGTTCCATGCCCTGAAGCCCCGCATTGAAGCGCTTGTGGAAGCGCAGCGCCGTGTGGTGAATCAAAGCATTACCGAAGCCAAGAAGTTTTTCAGCGAAGGCAAAACCGACAAAGAAACCGGTGGCCTGGCCCTGTACCGTGCCCAGCGCGGATTGCCAAAATCGTCGGCGCTGATCAAGCTGTTGAGCGAAGACGGCGTGCGCCAGGTGTTGCAGAAAACCGAGAACTATTATCTCGGCGAGCAGCAACGCCACATGCCGAAGGTTACGGCCGGGCTGTATTTCTCTATTGACGAGAAAAACAACAGCGTGGACCTGACCGAGAAAGGTCTTGAGCTGATTACCGGCAACGGTGAAGACCCTAATTTCTTTATCCTGCCCGATATTTCTACCGGCCTGCACGCCATTGACACCAACGCGGGTCTTTCTCCGGAGGAAAAAGCACAGCAAAAAGACGCCCTGCTTCAGGACTATGCCGCCAAAACCGACCGCATCCACTCGGTGCAGCAGCTCTTGAAGGCCTACACCCTGTTTGAAAAAGACGACGAGTATGTGGTGATGGACGGAAAAGTGTTGATTGTGGATGAGCAAACAGGCCGGATTATGGATGGCCGCCGCTACTCCGACGGGCTGCACCAGGCCATTGAAGCGAAGGAAAACGTGCAGGTAGAAGCTGCTACCCAAACCTTCGCCACCATCACGCTGCAAAACTTTTTCCGGATGTACCACAAGCTTTCGGGCATGACCGGTACCGCCGAAACCGAAGCGGGCGAGTTCTGGCAGATCTACAAGCTGGATGTGGTTTCCATCCCCACCAACCGGCCGATTGCACGGAAAGACCAGCAGGATTTGGTGTATAAAACCAAGCGCGAAAAGTATAAGGCGGTGATTGATGAAATCCTGGTCATGCGCGATGCGGGCCGCCCGGTACTGGTCGGTACGACTTCGGTAGAAGTTTCTGAACTGCTCAGCCGGATGCTGCAACAGCAAAAGATTGTTCACAACGTCCTCAACGCAAAGCAACACGCCAAGGAAGCCCAGATTGTAGCCGAGGCAGGCTTGCCGGGCGCCGTTACCATCGCCACCAACATGGCGGGCCGCGGTACCGACATCAAGCTCGGCCCCGGCGTGAAAGACGCAGGCGGACTGGCCATTATCGGCACCGAGCGCCACGACAGCCGCCGCGTGGACCGGCAGTTGCGCGGCCGGGCCGGTCGGCAGGGCGACCCGGGTTCTTCGCAGTTTTTTGTGAGCCTCGAAGACGATTTAATGCGTCTTTTCGGAAGCGAGCGCATTGCAGCCCTGATGGATAAAATGGGCCATAAGGAAGGCGAAGTGCTGCAACACTCCATGATTACCCGCAGCATTGAGCGCGCGCAGAAAAAAGTAGAAGAAAACAACTTTGGTATCCGCAAGCGCCTCCTCGAGTACGACGATGTGATGAACGCGCAGCGCAAAGGCATCTACGAACGCCGCAACCACGCCCTCTACGGCGAGCGCCTCGCCCACGATATTGACCAGGCGATGTACCATGTGTGCGAAGACCTCGCCGCCAATGCCGAAGCCGAGCGCGATTACGAAGGATTTAAGCTTCAGGTGGCTCAGATTCTGGCCATCGAGCCGCAGATCGCCGAAGAAACGTTTGCGAAAGCAAAAGCCGCCGAAATCGCCGAATCCTTGTATCAGGACGCCCGCGACGTGTATGACCGCAAGTTTCAGAACCTGCGCGAAGGCATTCTGCCAACCTTACAGCAGATTCTTCAGGAAAACGGTCCGCAGGTCGGCTCCATCGCCATTCCGTTTACCGACGGCGTGCGCGGGATGCAGGTGGGCGTAGAGTTGCGCGAGGCGGTGGAAACCGAAGCCCGCCCAGTGGTTACGGCGCTGGAAAAAGGCATTACCCTGGCCCTCATTGACGAAGGCTGGAAAGACCACCTGCGCGCCATGGATGACCTGCGCCACTCGGTGCAGACCGCGAGCTACGAGCAGAAAGACCCACTTTTGATTTACAAGTTTGAGGCGTTCAAGCTGTATCAGCAAATGCTGCTGGATACCGACCGCACCATTGTTTCATTCCTCTTGCGCGCCGGCATCCCCATGCAGGAAGCGCCGCAGGAGATAATGCAGCAGGAGCAGATTGGCGGAGAAGGCGCTTACGGCGATTATTATACCAACGAAGCCGAGATTGACGCCGCTGGTCAGGAC
>JAEWBT010000011.1 GCA_023391015.1 Bacteroidota bacterium | reverse complement strand
AAACCGCCCGGATGCTGGCCAAAAACCGGAAATGGGACGCGATTGAGCACCTCGACAAGCACTTGGAAACCTTTGAAGCCAATTTTACCGCCCGCGGCGGCCATGTCATCTGGGCGCGCGACGGGCAGGAAGCGGTGGAAGCGGTGCTCAAAATCTGCCAGGAGAAAGGTGCCAAGCGACTGGTGAAAAGCAAAAGCATGGTGACGGAAGAAATCCACCTGAACGATTTTCTCGGTCAAAACGGCGTGGAATCGGTGGAAACGGATTTGGGCGAATACATCCAGCAACTGGACGGCGAAGCGCCCTACCACATCGTGACGCCCGCCATGCACAAAAGCAAGGAAGACGTGGCCCGCGTGTTCCATGAAAAGCTCGGCACCGCGCCCAACCTGCCGCCCAAGGAGCTGACCATGATTGCCCGTAAAAACCTGCGCGCCATGTACACCACTGCGGAAGTAGGCCTTTCCGGTGGCAATTTCATTGTGCCCGATATTGGCGGCGTGTGCCTTACCGAAAACGAAGGCAATGGCCGGCTTTCTACCGCATTTCCGAAAACGCATATTGTGGTGGTGGGGATTGAGAAAGTCATTCCCTCGGTGAAGGATTTGGAACTGTTTTGGCCGCTGCTCGCCACTTACGGCACGGGGCAAAACGTAACGGTGTACAACACCATTTTTACCGGTCCGCGCCAGCCCGGTGAAACCGACGGCCCGGAAGAGATGTATGTCATTTTGCTGGACAACGGCCGTACGGAACTCCTCCGTCAGCCCGACGTGCGCGAAGGATTGTACTGCATTCGCTGCGGCAGTTGCCTCAACGCCTGTCCGGTGTATAAAAACATTGGTGGCCACGCCTACGGAACGACCTACAGCGGCCCGATTGGCTCGGTGATTTCGCCGCACCTGCGCGGCCTGTCTGATTTCAAACACCTTTCCTACGCGTCGTCGCTTTGCGGGGCGTGCACGGAAGCCTGTCCGGTGCGGATTAATCTCCATGAAATGCTGTTGGAGAACCGCCACAAAGCCGCCGACAGCGGCATCAACGGCTGGAGCGAAGGGATGACCTGGACGGTCTGGAAGCGTGGTATGTTGAGTCGCGGACTGATGAACAGCATGGGCGGCGACACGAAAACGAAACTGATTCACAAGCTGTTTAAAAACTCGTGGGACAAGCGCCACACGCCGCTTCAGTTCCCTAAAAAATCGTTTAACCAGCTGTGGAAGGAAGGATACCGGTAAGGCTCCCTTTCGTATCTTGCAAGAGTGGACTCAAAAGGTGAAATAGAAATCCGGATTTCCGGAAAAAAAGGCGTTTTACCCCTCTCGCCGGAGACCTACGACATCCGGGAGCTGCGCGATTTATTGGAGCATGTAGAGGGCTTGCTTTTTCCTTCCCGGAAAAAAGACCGGCCTGTGGTTTCCTACACGGTAGAGGCCGGTTCGGTGCTGCATCGTTTTCGTACCACACTTCAATACGTAATTGGTTTCGGGGCAGTTCTGAGTCAGGTGGCGGTTCATAAAAACATTGATTTTTTAGACCTGCCTACGGCCAAGGCCATCGAGTACCTGCAAAAAACAGCGCTTCAACATCAATACGTGATTCAGGTCCGTGCCGGCGAAACTCTGGAAGCCCAGTTGGAAATCACGCCCGAAACGCGCTTCTACCGAACCGAAGCCTTCTGGGCCGATGCCGAATTTTATTTCTACGGAAAAGTCACCGATGCCGGCGGCAAGGAAAAAGCCAATATCCACATCAACACCGAAGACCTTGGCGTGGTCCATATCCAAACGCCCATTCCAGTGCTGGAAGCTGAAGAAAAAAATCTGCTTTACAAAGTGATTGGCGTACGGGCACGGGGCCGTCAAAACCTGCAAACCGGCGAGATAGACCGTGGATCGCTGGTGTTTGACGACTGGGTGGATTACAGTCCGCGCTACGACGAAGCTTATCTGGACGCGCTGATAGCGAAAGCCGCGCCTTCCTGGAAAGGCGTTTCCAACAAAGACGCCTGGCTGCACAAAACCCGTGGAAATTATGAAGGGTAAAGGCGTTCTGTGCGACACCAGCTTTTTCCTACGGCTTTTAGACCCAACCGATCCACGGCATACTTCGGCGCGGGGCTATTTCAAGTATTTATTACAAAACGACTACCCGCTCTTTATCTCTACCATTGCCGTGGCGGAGTACTGTGTAGGTGGCGCGTTGGAGGAATTGCCACTTCGAAACCTGCAAATCCTGCCGTTTAACTTAGCCCACGGATGCCGGACAGGCGCATTGGCACAGATTGTTTTCCGGAAAAAAGGCACTTTAAAGCTGCGCTCCCGTAACCTGATTCCTAACGACAGCAAGTTGTTTGCACAAGCCGACGTTGAAGCCCAAATCGGGTATTATCTTACTGCTGACTCGGAAAGTGAAAAGATTTACCGGCTCCTGCAAAGGGAAGTTGGTTTGCAGTTCCGATTTCTGAATCTGTCCACTACTTCCCACAGCGAAGCCTTCGGCGTGTTGGATCTGTAAAGCGATGATTTCCGTTTACGCCCCTTTTGACACCCCGCGCCTGCGCTATGTCCTCCACTGGGTTTTAGAAGAACGACTGGGGACCAAATACACCCTGACGCACGACGCGGCTGCCGACGTGCAGCTTTCTTATGGTGCTGAAAATCCCACGGCTATTTCTTTTCCGGAGACCGGCTCGCTTCGCTCAAACGCCTCGCTTGACGCTCTACTGTCACCCCTCTCCCTCGGAGCGGAAGGGGTGAGGCCAGAATCCCTGAATTTTGACGTTTTTTCTGCCGTTTTCTTCCTCCTATCCCGCGCCGAAGAATACGGCTCCTTCGAAGCCGACAAACATGGTCGTTATCCCGCGAAATATTCGATGCTTTTCCGGAAAGGGTGGCTCAAGATTCCGGTAGTGGATATTTGGGTAGAACGGCTTCGAAAAGAACTGAACACCCGGTTTGGGCTGGCCATTCCAAAACCTATATTCTCCTTCCAGCCGACCTACGATATTGACATTGCCTATTCCTATCTCCACAAGGGATTCCGGCGGACAGCGGGAGGGTTGCTACGGGATCTAAAAGAAGGCAATTTCCGGGAATTAAACAACCGTCTGCAGGTTTTTTCCGGAAAAAATCCGGATCCGTACGACTCGTTTCGCTGGCTGCGAAGTCTGCACGCGCAGTATGGTTTAGCACCGGTTTATTTTATGCTGGCCGCCCAAGAAACCGGCCCGTTTGATAAAAACATTTCGCCCGCTCACCCGGCCATGCGAACGCTGGCCCAAAGCTTTGCGCTGGAAGGCACGGTCGGCATTCATCCAAGCTATACAACGTCGGAATTACCGGAAAAGATTGCTCTTGAGAAAACCTGGTTGCAAAGCGCTGTCGGGAAAGAGATTATCCACTCGCGGCAGCACTACATCCGTCTGCGGTTTCCTCAAACCTATCGTCAACTGCTAGACGCCGATATCCACCATGATTACAGCATGGGTTACCCCGACGCGCTCGGCTTCCGGGCCGGAACGAGCCACTCTTTTCTGTGGTATGATTTAGAAAAGGAGGAACAGACCAATCTGCGCGTCTATCCGTTTTGTTTTATGGATACCACGGCGCGGGACTATCTGGGTCTTTCGGCGACTGCGGCTTTTGAAGAATTGGAACATTTGAGGAAAATCCTGAATGAAACCGGCGGGAAAATGACGACCGTAGTTCACAATTTCTCCCTCGGCACGGCGGCGGACTGGCCCGGCTGGCGGGACGGTTATCTGGATTTTGTGAAAAGTGTTGTGTAAACGTTCCGTAGAGACGTTGCATGCAACGTCTCTACCATTTCCGGAAATTTTTTACCACCAACGCTTTCTGTTGCAAAGGAAAAGTCAGGGGAGCGGTAAAGGCGCAGCCTATGTCGAACGCTGCCAGGCGCCGTGCATTTTCCGGAAATATCCATTTCTCAAAACCATTTTCTTAAAACTGATTCGCCCAAACGTCATCCCGCCCTATTTGCCTACTTTTGACGGCCATGCGTGAAACCACCCGGCAGCGTTTGGTACTGATAGGCTCCACTGGATCTATCGGTACCCAGGCCCTTGATGTTGTAGCTGCCCACCCGGAATATTTTGAAGTAATTGGTCTTTCGGCCCACCAAAACGTGACCTTGCTGGCACAGCAGGCGCGCGAATTTGGAGCTAAACTCGCCATTACAACCGACGAAAGTCAATATGAAAAACTAAAAAGTCTGCTCGAAGGCAGTGGCGTAGAAGTGCAATGCGGCGCAGGCGCGCTCACAGAAGTGGTGCAGCGCGACGATGTGGACACTGTTTTGGGCGCCATTGTTGGCTTTGCCGGACTGGAATCCACGCTCGCGGCGGTAGAGGCCGGAAAGAAAATTGCCCTGGCCAACAAAGAAACCCTCGTTGTGGCGGGTGAGCTGGTGATGAAGCGTGCTGCCGAAACCGGCGCACAAATCCTTCCGGTAGATTCGGAGCACTCGGCCTTGTTTCAATGCCTTGTAGGTGAGCGCACCGATGACATCGAAAAGGTAATCCTGACGGCTTCTGGCGGACCATTTCTGGGCCGGAAAACCAATTATCTCGTCAACGTAAAAGCTTCTCACGCGCTGCAACACCCCAACTGGAGCATGGGCGCGAAGATTTCCATTGACTCGGCGACGCTGATGAATAAAGGGCTGGAGATGATTGAGGCGAAATGGCTTTTTGGGTTGCAAAACGATCAGATTGAGGTGATTGTGCATCCACAAAGCATTGTGCATTCACTCGTGCAGTTTTGCGACGGCTCGGTAAAAGCCCAAATGGGCCTGCCCGATATGAAGCTGCCCATACAGTATGCGCTCGCTTTTCCCAAACGGCTGCCCAATCAATTCAAGCGTTTCGAGTTTAAAAACCATGACAAGCTCACTTTTGAAGCGCCCGATCTGAAAACATTCCGGAATCTGGCCCTCGCAATCGAGGCGATGAACCGGGGCGGCAACGCCCCTGCGGTGCTCAACGCGGCCAATGAAGTGGTCGTGCAGGCTTTTTTGCAAAACAAAATCGGCTTTCTGGAAATGAGCGAAGCGGTGGAAAAAGCGCTCGTCGAAGTGCCGTTCGTGGAAGCGCCCGACTTGCAGGCCCTGCGCGACTCCGACGCCGAAGCGCGCTACGTGGCCGCCGACCTGGTGAAGCACAGTGCGCTGTCTAACTATTAATTTCCCCTAAAATTTATCTCAATTGCATCCGCAATTACTGCTTTCTACCGGCTGGATTCAGTTCTTTCAGGTCTTCGCGGCCTTGTCGGTGCTGGTGCTCCTCCACGAATTTGGCCACTACTTTTTTGCCCGCCTGTTTAAGGTTCGGGTGGAAAAGTTCTACCTCTTTTTTGATTTTTTATTTCCCTTCCCGACGGTCGGCAATTTTTCGATCTGGAAAAAGAAGATTGGTGATACGCTTTATGGCATCGGCTGGTTTCCGCTCGGCGGCTATGTAAAAATCGCCGGGATGGTGGATGAAAGCATGGACGAAGACCAGCTGGCAGCCCCACCGAAGCCCGATGAATTCCGCGCCCAGAAAGCCTGGAAGCGTCTTTTTATCATGCTCGGCGGCATTATCGTGAACCTGCTGGTGGCGGCGATTGCCTACATGGCTATTTTTGGCATTTGGGGCGAAGATTATCTGCCGACGCAGTCGGTGAAATACGGCATTGTGGCCGATTCGCTGGCGCAAAGCATTGGCCTGCAAAACGGCGACAAAGTGGTGGGCATTGACGGCAAGCCCGTGGAGCGTTTCAGCCAGATTTTACCGGAAATGATTCTGGGTGAAGCCAAAACACTGAACGTAGAGCGGGATGGACGCGCGGTTGCTGTGCCGATTCCGGAAGGCACGGTACGGAGTATTATCAAAGACGGCTCCCGTACCAGAGGCGCTTCCTTTATTATGCCCCGCACGCCAGCAGTGGTACAGCAGGTAGCATCCGGTTCGGCGGCAGAAAAAATGGGTCTCAAAGAAGGCGACTCGATTGTGATGACCAACAGCCGCCCCACGCCTTTCTATGATCAGTTTGATAAGATGAAACGGGAGCTGGCCGGCAAGCCGATTTCGATTACCGTGGTGCGCGGCGGCAACCAATATGCTGTGCTCAACGGGCAGGTTCCGGAAAATGGCATCCTCGGCTTCCAGCCTTACGGCCCTGGCGAGCGCTTCTTCGACATCCGGCAGATTCACTACGGCCCGGTGGCAGCGGTAGGCAAAGGTTTTTCGGCGATGTGGGACAGCTTTACCGGCTATGGGCGCAACCTGAAACTGCTTTTTACCTCCAAAGAAGTAAAGGTTTCGGAGAGTGTGGGCGGACTGATTTCGTTTGGAAAGAGCGCCCCGCAAACGTTTCAGTGGGACACTTTCCTGAGCTATCTCGCTCTGATTTCCATTATCCTCGCCTTTATGAACCTGCTGCCCATTCCGGGCCTGGACGGCGGTTACGTGTTGTTTCTCCTGATTGAAATGATCACCGGCCGAAAGGTTTCGGACAAGGTAATGGGCTTTGCCACCACGGCAGGCCTGATTATCCTGCTGGCCCTGATGGTGTATGCAAACGGGATGGATATTTTCCGGCTTTTTAAGAAATAGTTTTTCCTTTTTCTATAAAGAAACCCCGCTGTTGAAAGCTTCAACAGCAGGTTTCTCTTTTTAGATAGCAAGTAGAGAAATTTCCATAAATTGCCTTGTATGGAAACGGTCCAAACGCCTTCGCTCAACGAGCCAGATTTTAATTATTCCGGAATTTACACCTACGCCGATTACCTGCGCTGGACGATTGAAGAGCGCATCGAACTGATTCGGGGGAAGATTTTCCGGATGAGTCCCGCACCGCTGCGCAGTCATCAGGAGATTCTGACCAATCTGCTGAATGCCTTCGTCCCTTATTTTCAGAAAAATCCCTGTCAGCTTTTTACCTCGCCGTTCGACGTACGTTTTCCCAGAAAAGGCAAAAAAGATGAAGATATTATCACCGTTCTCCAACCCGATTTATGCGTTATCTGTGACCCACAAAAGGTAGATGATCGGGGCGGCATCGGTGCACCGGAGTTGGTGGTAGAAGTTCTTTCCAAGGGCAATACCCGCAAGGAAATGAAGCTCAAATACGAGATTTACGAGGAAAGCGGCGTGAAAGAATATTGGGTGATTGCGCCGGAGCACCGCGTGTGCTTTATCTATGTGTTGGAAGGCGACCGCTACCGTGCGCTGCCGCCGGTTCCGGAAGACCAACTGCTGCAAAGTGTCCGTTTTCCGGGATTGGAAGTGGCCGTGAACGACGTCTTTAAATCCAAGTTTTAAAAATTTCTTTAAAGGAGGTTTTTGAAGGGTTCCTTTCAAGGAAGACAAAGTCGCTGTGCTTGTCTTCTTTGTCATTCTTGAAAGAATCTCTTTGTGATTCCTTTTTAAGAGGCCCTCAAAAGGTGTGGTTTTTGAAAAGCTCTTAATCCTACTTTCCCTACAACTTCCCGCTCATCAGCAAGGCCAGAATCACGCCGCCGGCTACAATGCGGTACCAGCCCCACAACTGAAAACCGTATTTCTTGAGGAAGCCGATAAAAAACCGAATGGCTAGCGCCGCCACGATAAACGCCACGACGTTGCCCAGCAGAAAATGCATGGTATGGGCGCTGTCCTGCAAAATCAGTTTATAGCCTTTCACCTCCGCGCCGGCCACGTGCCATTTTTTGAGGAAAATAGAATACACCGTTACGGCCAGCATCGTAGGCACGGCGAGGAAAAACGAAAACTCAGCGGCGGCGGCACGGGTGAGGCGTTGTTGCATCCCGCCGATGATAGACGCGGCCGCCCGGCTCGTTCCCGGCATCATGGCGAGGCACTGCCAAAAACCAATCGTAACGGCTTTTTTAATCGACATCTGTTTTTCGTCGGTAATCAATGTCGTGGGTTCGCCGGGCTTGGGCTGCGGAAAGATTTTATCGATAAAAAGCAACACAATGCCACCCAGGATCAACACAATAGCAATGGGAACCGGCTTTTCCAACACCTCTTCAATCGCATCGTCGAAGAGTTTGCCGAGTACGAGCGCCGGAATGACGGCAGCGGCAAGTTTGATGTAAAAGTCCAGCCGCTTGAAGTTGAAAAACTTTTTCCAATACAAGGCTACCACTGCCAGAATGGCGCCAAACTGAATGGAGACGGTAAACATTTTCACGAATTCGTCTTCCTGAATGCCCATGGCGGTATTCACAAAAATCATGTGGGCCGTGGAAGAAACAGGCAAAAACTCGGTGAGTCCTTCAACGATGGCAGTAATAATGGCTTGCGTCGTGGTCATGGAGTGCGAAAGTAGGACTACGCGCACCAACGCCCGTCCCCTTAATTTTGCGCTTCTTATGACCGAAGAACGCTCGAATAATTTTTTAGAGGAAATCATCGAATCCGACTTGGCAGCCGGAAAATACCCGGAAGGCATCCACACCCGCTTTCCACCGGAGCCCAACGGCTATCTGCACATCGGCCACGCCTCGAGCATCCACCTGAACTTTTCGCTGGCCAAGAAGTATGGCGGCAAGTGCAACCTGCGCTTCGACGACACCAACCCTTCGACCGAAGAAACCGAGTATGTAGAAAGCATCGAAAACGATGTGCGCTGGCTGGGCTATCAGTGGGATAACAAGTTTTTCGCGTCCGATTATTTCCCGCAGCTTCATGCGTTCGCCATACAGCTGATTGAGAAAGGCCTTGCCTACGTGGACGACAGCACGAGCGAAGAAATCGCCGCTCAGAAAGGCTCGACCCACGAACCGGGCACCAACAGCCCATACCGCGACCGAAGCGTGGCAGAAAACCTGCAACTGTTTGAGGAAATGCGGCAAGGCAAATACCCCGACGGGGCCAAAGTGCTGCGTGCCAAAATCGACATGGCGCACCCCAACCTGTTGCTCCGCGACCCGGTAATCTATCGCATCAAGCACGCGCATCACCACCGCACGGGCGACGAATGGTGCATCTACCCGATGTATGATTTCGCCCACGGTCAAAGTGACTCGCTGGAACATATCACCCATTCTATTTGCACGCTGGAGTTTATCCACCACCGCCCCCTCTACGATTGGTTTATCCAGAAACTGGAGATTTTCCCGTCGCATCAATACGAATTTGCCCGTCGCAACCTGACGTACACGGTGATGAGCAAGCGCAAGCTGCTGCAACTGGTCAACGAAGGTCATGTTTCCGGCTGGGACGACCCGCGAATGCCGACGGTTTCCGGAATGCGCCGCCGCGGCTACACGCCCGAGGCCATCCGGCAGTTTTGCGAGGAAAGCGGCATCGGCAAGCGGGAAAACATCGTGGACGTAGGCCGGTTGGAAGCCGCTGTGCGCGAGCATCTGAACCAAACTGCGCCGCGCCGCATGGCCGTGCTGGACCCGCTGAAGCTGGTGATTACCAACTACCCCGAAGGTCAAACCGAGGTTCTTTCTATTGAAAACAACCCGGAAATTCCCCAAACCGGCAGCCGCGAAGTGCCTTTTTCCGGCGAACTGTGGATCGAGCGGGAAGACTTTATGGAAGCACCGCCGAAGAAATTTTTCCGCCTCGGGCCGGGACTGATGGTGCGCTTGAAAGGCGCGTATATCGTGCGCTGCGACGATTTTGTGAAGGATGATTCCGGAAACGTGATAGAAGTCCGTTGCACCTATTTTCCGGAAAGTAAAAGCGGCGAAGACACGAGCGGCTTGTCACCAAAGGGCACGATTCACTGGGTATCTGCCGCTACTGCCGTGGAGTCCGAAGTGCGCCTTTACGACCGCTTATTCCGGGTAGAAAATCCGGCGGATGAAAGCGGCGATTTTAAAGAATACCTCAATCCGGCGTCTATGGAAGTGGTGCAGGCGTATCTGGAGCCCGCCCTCGCCGAGGTTGCTTCCGACTACGCCGACGGCATTCCGCGCTATCAGTTTTTGCGCAAAGGCTATTTTGCCGTGGACAAAGACAGCACGCCCGAAAAGGTTATTTTCAATCGCACGGTTGGACTAAAAGACAGCTGGGCGAAGGAAGCGAAGAAGTAAGAATTTCCGGAAAATTTCCGGAAAATTTCATTCCCTTAAGCCCCCTGGCTAAAGTCAGCCGGGGGTCTTTTTTAGTTAGGTGCGTAGAACAGTCCAAACCGCTTTTCATTTTTCGGTTGCCAACTGCTACCTTTGCGCAAAATTTCAGAAGCACTTTATAAAAAAACCTTCTGAAAAGAGTTCTAAGAATCCTCTTATGCGCGCTGTTTTCTTTCGTTTTCTGCTTTCTCTTTCTTTTGTGATCGGCCTTTCCGGCACGGCTGCCTTTGCTCAGCATGAGGCTCCGCACGGCGATGGTCATGCCACCGAAACACCGGAAGAATTCAACGCCGGGAAAACCATCTTCGGCCACATCTCCGACGCCCACGAATGGCAC
>JAEWBT010000074.1 GCA_023391015.1 Bacteroidota bacterium | reverse complement strand
AGTCTTTGCTGCGGGAGCGACCTTCCGGTTTTTTATCGCCGTAGTTGGAGGAATAGGCACGCTCATCGCTGCCGCTGCTGCCTTTTTTTCGGTCTGTATCGAGGGGAATTCTTTTACGCTGAGGCTTGTCCACGGCAGGTTTAATTTTATAGAACCTGCAAAGGTAAGGATTACAAGGGCGGAGGATTTCAGAATTTAAACATCCACAATAAGAAAACCGGCCTTCTGCAAATTGCAAAAGGCCGGTTGGGGAAGGGTGATTTTCCGGAAATTTCCGGAAATATCTTAGCCTGCTTTGCCCACCAGGTGGATACCCAGGTTCACGGTTGGGTGAATGAATTTATCGCCCAGGCCTTTATCGTTGCCATAAACAAGGCCCCACTGCGTGCGGTCGATGTTGAAGTTGGCATCGGCCATCAGTTCGTTTGGCATCACCGAGATTTTGGCCGGAAAGCTGATGCTTTTGGTTACGCCTTTCATGGTGAGGTTGCCTGTCACGGTGTGGGTGGCGCCCGGCATAGCAGCAGCGCTGTCGGTAGCCTGCGGTGCGCCCGGTGTCACGCTGGTGATTTGAAATGTAGCGGTTGGGTTTTTCTGAACATCAAAAAAATCTTCGCTGGACAGGTGGCCGGTCAGTTTGGCGTTGCCGTCTTCATCCTGATCGAGCGCTTTAATAGAAGTCATATCGATGGTGAACTGCCCACCGGTAATGCTGTTGTCGGCGGCGGTGAGGCTGCCGTCTTTCAGCATAAAAGTACCGTTGTGCTTGCCCACCGGCTTGGTGCCAATCCAGGTAATGTTGCTTTGGGCCACATCCACATTATAGGTTTTGCCGGTGGCGGGCGTGGTCACAGCCTGGGCGTCAGTAGCATCGGCCTGATGGGCGTCGGGTGCGTTTTGGCAGGCAGCGAACAGCAGCGCGCTACCTGAAAGCAATACGAAGAATTTTTTCATGGGTGCGAAAATAGGGGATTTACACAAATGGTTCTTTACAGCGGCATAGAAAAAATTTACCATCGTAACGGGCCTTTTTTATTAAACCGCTTTCGCCCCGAAATCCAACCCCGAAACCCGGAACTTTGTTAGCTCTTTCAAACACTTGTTTTGGCCGGCCTCTACCTTCACATTCCCTTCTGCAAGAAAGCCTGTACCTATTGCAACTTCCACTTCCGCACCTCGCTGGGCCGGAAAACGGAAATGGTGGCGGCGCTGCAAAAGGAAATCCACACCCGCGCACCGGAACTGCAAGGCCAGCCGCTTCAAACCATCTACTTTGGCGGCGGCACGCCTTCCATCCTTTCTACTGAAGAGATTAAACGGCTTCTGGACGCCGTTTTTTCTGCTTACAGTGCGGATCACGTACAGGAAATTACCCTCGAAGCCAACCCCGACGATCTTTCCCCTTCTTTTTTACGCGAGCTGCGCCACACACCGGTAAACCGGTTTTCTATTGGCATCCAGTCGTTCCGGGAAGAAGATTTGCAGTTTATGGCCCGCGCCCACAACGCTGCCGAAGCCGAAGCCGCCATCAAACGCGCCCAGGACAGCGGCTTTGAAAACCTGACTGTGGACCTCATCTACGGCACGCCCGGCCTCACCGACGCCGCCTGGAAAAGCAACCTGGAGCGCATCCGCGAATATGGCGTGCCCCATCTTTCGGCCTACGCACTGACGGTAGAGGAAGGCACTGCACTGGACCATTTTATCCGGAAAGGCAAAGCCCAACCGGTGGATGCGGAACAAAGTGCCACCCAATCTTTAATGCTGCAGGACTGGGCCGCGCAAAACGGCTACGAGGCCTACGAGATTTCCAACTTTGCGCGTCCCGGCCACCGCGCGGTTCACAACAGCTCTTATTGGAGCGGCGCACCCTACTTGGGCATTGGCCCCTCGGCCCACAGCTATGACGGGGCCCGCACCCGCCGCTGGAATGTGGCGAGCAACAGCCTGTATCTGCAAGGGATGGAAGTGGACGGCCAACCGCCCCACGAACGCGAAACGCTCACCGACCGCGACCTTTACAACGAATACGTGATGACGGCCCTGCGCCGCATCGAAGGCATTGACCTCGAAACGGTGGCGCAGCGCTGGGGCGCAGATGCGGTGCAAAACATTCGGGGCATTGCAGAGAAATACGTTGCTTCGGGGCAAATGGTGGCAGAAGACCAAAGGATTGCTCTCACGCCGTCGGGCCGTTTGTTTGCCGATGGCATTGCAGCAGAAATGTTTGCGTAGAAAAGCGGCGGGCCGGTTTTAATCCCTGCAAAATCAGAAAACCTTAGTTTTGCCGTCTTTCCCAATTCTCCTCTTCTAAATTATTTATATGGATTACCGTGAAATCGTGGCCGTTACCGGAATCGGCGGTCTTTACCAACTGGTTACCTCTAAGGGCGACGGCGCGATCGTGCGCTCCCTGGCCGATGGCAAAACCGTTTTCGTTTCGGCGCGCAAGCATCAGGTAACGCCGATTGAAAGCATCGAAATCTACACCACCGGCGACAACGTGCGCCTCCACGAGGTGTTGCAAAAAATGAAATCCGCCGAGGCCGAAACGCCCCTGCCCGGCACCAAGGATCAAAAAGAAGTGGCCCGGTATTTCAGCACTGTTTTTCCGGAATACGACCGCGACCGTGTGTATCCTTCCGACCTGAAAAAACTGGTGAAATGGTATGGCCTGCTTAAAGGCGCCGACCTGCTGGACTTTAGCCGCTATGAGCAGGAAGAAGCCGCCGATGACGCCCTGACGGACGAAAACGCTATGCCGCTGGAAGGCAAAGTGCAGGTGAGCGAACACAACAAAGACCACCACGTGGACGAAGAAGCCGCTTCGCAGTCGGTAGAAGGCGGCAACCTGGACGTGAAAGAAGAACCAGCCAAGAAAGCACGGGCGAAGAAAGCAACAGAAACCGAAGGTGAAGAAGCGCCCAAGAAAGCCACCCGCGCCAAGAAAACCACCGATGCCGCAGAAGGCGAGGAAGCGCCCAAGAAAACTACGCGCAAAAAGAAAACCGACGACGAAGCGTAACGCTTTTTCCAGAAAACAAGATTGTTTATTCTATCTAAAAAGCCTTTCCCAAATCCCGGGAAAGGCTTTTTAAGGATTAGAAGTTCTCTCAAACAGCGCTTGAATATCAATTTAGGCTCCGAAGACGTGAGACTCGTTTTAATTTACATAAATTAGTATTCGCATGTATTTAAAATAGAAGCTTTTAAGGGGCATATTCCTTCCGATGGCTGGGATTTGGCTTCCGGCAGCTGAGACTTAGCTTCCGGCCACTGGGACTTGCCTGCTGACCATTGGGATTTGGTTGCTGGCTACTGGGATTTGCCTGCTAGCCGCTGGGATTTGGTTGCTGGCCATTAGGATTGGGCTGCTGACCATTGGGACTTGCCTGCTGACCATTGGGATTTGGTTTCCGGTCCAAAAAGCAGCCATCTGCCTTTTCCCGGAAGGCAGATGTCGGAAAAAGGAGGCGCTATGGCACGTGTACACCTGCCGACTTCTGGTTGCTGAAAGGATTGAACAACACCCTTTGAGAGAATGTGATTGGGCTGCGGACTGCATCCGGGGCTCTTTAAGAAACAGAGCGCTACTCGCTCCTTAATGCTTGTGGCAACATTCGCTTTGCACCTCGCCGGTGGCCGCAGCTATTTCTACTTTCGGGCTGAGATACGGAATGCCCAAGTTGGCGCCGCGCAAGAGAAACAGCCCGCCAAACGCCACCAGCATCACCGGCACAAACCGCCGCAGATTGGCAGATTGCAGAAACGAAACGCGCTGTCGCAACAGGGTAATGCTCAACAGCATCGGCAGGGTTCCGGCCCCAAAGGCATACATGGCCCCGGCGGCTTCGGGCGCAGTGGGCGCGGTAGCGGCCAATGAAAGTGCCATATAAACGAGGCCACAGGGCAAAAGGCCGTTTAAAACCCCGGCAACGGTGAGCGCGCCAAGCGAGGGCTGCCCCATAAACCGCGAGGCCTGCCGCCGCACCCAGCCGGTCCACGGAAGGGATGGCAAGCTGCCGCGCACCAAAAACGAGTATAATCCGCCCACGAGCAACAGGCCGCCCAGCACCAGCGAAACGCCTTGCTGCCATTGCGGATGAAAAAGGGCTTTAAAGGAATGCAGCACCAATCCCATCGTAGCATACACGCTGATGCGCCCCAAATGGTAGAGGGTCAACGCCAGTGCTTTCCGCCCGCCGGAGAGGTGGCCGAAGGGTAAAATCAGCATGATGGGGCCACACATACCGGCACAGTGCAGGCTGCCGACCAGCCCCATCACGAGCGCGGTAAGGAAAAGACTTTCGCTCATGGCTGTTGGAGGTTGAGGGCAATTTTCTGGAAATAATCGGTGCCGCCGGCGTTCCAGCTCACCTGCACCTCGTAGGGCACGGGAAGAAGCTTTTCACGGCTCACAGTCCACTGACCGCCGTGCACGTCGGTCAGGTCAAAGT
>JAEWBT010000026.1 GCA_023391015.1 Bacteroidota bacterium | reverse complement strand
GCTTTGAGCCAGGATAGCTGGCAGTCGCAGTGCCAGATTGTGGGCTTCGTTGCGGGCACAGATGATGACGGAAACGGCTGGATTTGCCAGAATTTCCGGAACTGTATCTTGCTTAAAACCGGCAAGCGCCCGCAGCCCGGCAATCAGGTAAATGATTTGTACCCCGCAGCCCAGAACCATCGAAACAGCTATCAGGTTACACAACATGGCACCGAAGGTAAAACAGGCTGGAAACACAACCTTTTTCCGGAAAATTCACTGTTTATTTTGATTGCTGGAGTTTAATTCAATACTTATTTTATATAATAAATTTTATAGGAGAAGTCTTGAGATTGTTTGAAATACACGGCAACATATTTGTGTGCAAATCCAAACCTTACTTCCGAAATGATTTTATCCAAACAACCCTTCCTGCTATCCGCTTTCCTGCTGGTGGCAGCAGCCTGCTCCTCCTCTTCCCAAAATCAGCCGGTTACTACGACCGACACCCTTGCTCCCCTACCCGCCCATTTGTGTTTTCTCCAAACAACCGGAAAAGATTCTTCGCACATCGAAATTTATTTTTCCGGCGCCGAATTTTCCGGAATCTATGACTGGATTCCGTTTGAAAAAGATGCCCGCCGCGGAACGGTGCAGGGTACGCTGAAACCCAAGGGTAAAAATCGACTCTTAAAAGGAACCTGGACGTATATGCAGGAAGGTATGAAACAAGAACTGCCTTTTGAAGCCCTTGTTTCGGAGCAAACGCTGCAACAGCGGGATTATGACGTGGATTCCCAAACCGGAAATCAGGTGCTTTCTGCCGTCGAAACCTATCCACTTACGTATCAGGCGGTGCCTTGCGGAAATCCATAAAACGCTTTTTTTCAAAAAAAAATTCCGGAAATCTGGCCCAGATTTCCGGAATTTTATCCTTTTAAGGAAGGCTCTTAGGCCTCTTGCGATGCTTCGTTGCGAATCACCACCGTACCGTCAAACACATCTACCAGCACCGGACGAGCCCGGTCGATTTCACCAGCGATAATCTTTTTCGACAGCAAATTGATGATGTCTTTCTGAATCAATCTTTTCAGCGGACGGGCACCAAACTGCGGGTCGTAGCCGCGCTGACTGAGGTAATCCAGCGCGTAATCCGTGAATTGCAGATCAATACCCTGCCCTTCCAGCATTTTGCGCAGGCCTTCGAGCTGAATGCGGATAATGCCTTGCAACTCTTTGCGCGACAAGGGTCGGAACATCACGATGTCATCAATCCGGTTCAGAAATTCCGGACGCATGGTTTGTTTTAAGAGCAGAATCACTTCGTCTTTAGCCGCTTCCGCCACTTCATCCAAATCCTTGCTGCCCGCATGGTCGAAAGCTTCCTGGATAATATGCGAGCCGGTGTTGGACGTCATGATGATCAGGGTGTTTTTGAAATTCACAACCCGTCCTTTGTTGTCCGTCAGGCGGCCATCATCCAGCACTTGCAGCAGGATATTGAATACATCGGGGTGGGCCTTTTCAATCTCATCCAACAAAACAACGCTGTAAGGCTTGCGGCGCACGGCCTCGGTTAGCTGGCCACCTTCTTCATAACCAATGTAGCCCGGAGGCGCACCAACGAGCCGACTCACGCTGTGCTTTTCCATGTACTCGCTCATGTCGATGCGGGTCATCATGTGCTCGTCATCGAAAAGGACTTCGGCTAAGGCTTTCGCCAGTTCGGTTTTACCTACGCCCGTGGTGCCGAGGAAAATAAAAGAGCCAATCGGGCGGTTCGGGTCATTCAGCCCGGCGCGGTTGCGGCGAATAGCGTCGGAGACGGCTTCAATAGCTTCATCCTGACCTACCACGCGTTTGTGCAGTTCGTCTTCCAGATTCAAAAGGCGTTCGCGCTCGCTTTGCATCATGCGCTGCACCGGAATACCCGTTGCTTTCGCCACGCTTTCGGCAATGTCTTCGGCGTCCACTTCCTCTTTGGTCATCCGGCGTTGGTCGGCACCCAGCTCCTGCAATTGCGCAGTCAGGTCCGCCACTTTCTTTTCCTCTTCCTGAATGCGGCCATAGCGGATTTCAGCAACTTTTCCATAATCGCCCTCGCGCTCCGCTTTTTCGGCATCCTGCTTCAAGTGTTCAATCGCAGCGTTGGCACTGTTGATGCCATCCACCAGTTCTTTTTCTTCAAGCCACTTGGCTTTGAAGGTATCGCGCTGCACGTTCAGCAGACTCAGGTTTTGGTTGATGGAGGCCAGTTTCGCTTCGTCATTTTCACGTTTAATGGCCTCGCGCTCAATTTCCAGCTGACGAATCCGGCGTTCCAGTTCGTCCAGCTCTTCGGGCATGGAGTTCATTTCCAGCTTCAGCTTGGCGGCGCTTTCGTCAATCAGGTCAATGGCTTTGTCGGGCAGGAAACGGTCGGTAATGTAGCGGTTGGAAAGTTCTACGGCAGCAATAATCGCTTCGTCTTTGATGCGCACGCGGTGGTGACTTTCGTAGCGGTCTTTCAGTCCACGGAGGATGGAGATGGCATCATCCACACTCGGTTCATCCACCATCACGCGCTGGAAGCGGCGCTCGAGGGCTTTGTCTTTCTCAAAATATTTCTGGTATTCGGCCAGCGTTGTAGCCCCAATGGCGCGGAGTTCGCCCCGTGCCAGGGCCGGCTTCAGGATGTTGGCCGCATCCATCGCGCCTTCTCCCCCACCCGCGCCCACAAGCGTGTGGATTTCATCAATGAAAAGAATAATCTCGCCGTCGCTCTGCGCCACTTCATTCACCACTCCTTTGAGGCGCTCTTCAAACTCGCCTTTGTATTTGGCACCGGCAATGAGCTGGCCCATATCAAGGGCGTAGATGATTTTGGAGCGTAGATTTTCCGGAACGTCTCCGTTGATGATACGGTGTGCCAGTCCTTCCACAATAGCGGTTTTACCCACGCCCGGCTCGCCCACCAGAATGGGGTTGTTTTTGCTTCGGCGGGAAAGGATATGAAGGGTGCGGCGGATTTCTTCGTCGCGGCCAATCACGGGGTCGAGCTTGTTTTCGCGCGCCAATTCGTTCAGGTTTTTGGCGTAGCGCTCCAGCGATTGATACTGGGTATCGCTCGTTTGGGAATTCACCGTGTTGCCTTTGCGCAGCTCTTTAATAGCGGCAACAAGGCCTTTTTCGGATAGTCCGGAATCTTTCAGCAGGCGACCGGCGTCGTCGTTTTGGGACAGAATGCCCAGGAGCAATAATTCCGGCGTCACGAATTCGTCGCCAAATTCTTTCAGGTAGCTGCCGGCTTTCAACACGGCATTATTCACCTCGCGGGAAATGTTTTGGGCCGGCTCGCCGCTGGTGAGTTTCGCGCCTTTGTCAATGGTTTCGCGCAGGCGGGCCTGTAGCGGAGCCAGGTTCACGCCGTTCTTTTTAAGTAAATATGGTATGGGCCCTTCGGGGTCAGAGAGCAGCACTTCCAGCACGTGCGTGTTCTCGATGCTGGGGCTTTGGGCCGCGTAGGCAATTTGCTGGGCCGCGCCCACTGCTTCCTGCGCTTTTATCGTGAAGTTGTTGAGATTCATAAAGAGAAATTTTTGTTTCCCTTTTTGATACAAAGGTTATTCCGGCATAAAAGCGCTGAAAATATGGCAGCAAATTTCTATTTCAAACGACAAAGTTTCCTGTTGAAGCGAAAACAAAAGTCTTTTTGGCGGATGTTCTTTCTCCTTCAAAGGCATCCAAAAAATTTACCCCCCCCTTTATTTTTTACCCCCCCTTGCAAAAGTGTAAGGGGGGTCTAAACTTCTTTAAAGGGGGTCTAAACTTCTTTAGGAGGGTCCTTAATTTCTTTAAGGGGGGACCAAACTTCTTTGGGAGGGGTCTAAAGTTTTATAAAGAGGGCCGCAACTTTTATAAAGGGGGATTCAGAAAATTTTGGAAAGCTCCAAAAAAACATTTGCCTTAGTTGCACTTTTCGTTTATAAATTTTATTTTTAAGGCGGCAAAGTTTTCCTTTTTTAAAACCCCAAAAATTTAAGCCCAATGGCAAAAATTGTTATCCCGGCCAACGTGGAAGACCTTATTAAGCTGGGTCAGAAAATTTTTCAAAAACACGAGGCCGATGGCGAGGATTCGCCCCTGCGCCTACAAAAGGATTATAACTGGAGTCAAAACGGCCCCAACCTGGATAAGGCCCTGCAACTTCACGAAGAGGCCGAAGCGCTGCGCCGCGAAATGGAACGCAAATACAAAGAGCGCGACCTCCTGATGGGCAACATCGGCGAGGCCGTCAAAGGCAGCCGCGACATTCTGAAAGGCACTTATCGCAGCCAGCTCCGCAAGCTGGGCGACTGGGGTTTTGAAGTCAACGATGCCCCGCGCAGTGGCGGCAATTCCGACACGCCCCAATAGTGTTTGCCCTGGAAGCTTCTTTTAAAGAAAAAGAAGCTTCCAGGGCAAAGAATTTCCTTATTGCTTCAATATAAAGAAAGCAGTTTTATGCCGAAGCCGTTGGTCGGACGCCCGTTTTCGCCAGCCAGCTTTCCCAGTCGGCCAGCTGTTGTCCTTTCAACACGCGGGGAAATTTGTTCATAGCGCCTTCCTTGCCTTTGGCGCGCATGTATTGATAAAAAACATCGCCGGGATACAGATCCAAAAACACTTCCTTGAGTGCCGAGGTGCGCTCCACGGCGTAGTCGTCGTTCACTTCTTTCAGCGTTGCATCGAGGATTTCTTTCACCCGCGCGGCGTCCAGCGTGGGGTCGTCGGTGCCGATGGCCCAGCGGTGGGCAAAGCCGTTTTCGTAGTTAGAACCACTCACGGTAAACTCGCGGATGGTAACGCCCAGCTCTCGGTTTACCCGCGCAATGGCCTCACTCAGGTTGTCGATACTGGTGTGTTCGCCACAGATGGACAAAAACTGTTTGGTCCGGCCTACAATTACGATTTCGCCTTCTTTGGCGTCGGTAAAACGCACTACATCGCCGATGAGGTAGCGCCATGCGCCCGCCGCTGTGCTGAGCAAAACGGCATAGTCCACCCCTTCTTTCACCTCGTGAATCATCGCGGTTTTGGGAAAGGGAATGCACTGCCCGTCTTCGTTGAAATTCTGGCTGTTGAACGGTACGAACTCGTAGAAAATGCCGTTGTTCAGCACCAGTTTAATGCCCGGCTCACCCGGTCGCGCCTGATAGCCAAACGATCCCTCGGAGGCCATGTAGGTTTCAATATAGGTAATGGGCTTGCCGAGGAGTTTTTTAAACGTCTCGCGGTAGGGGCCAAACGCCACGCCGCCGTGGATATAGATGTTCAGGTTGGGCCAGATGTCGTGGATGGTTTTCACCTGGTGATGCTCAATGATGCGCTCCAATACAATCTGCACCCAGGCCGGCACGCCACACACCGTGCCCACGTCCCACTTCGGCGCAAGCTTCACGATCTGGTTAATCCGGTCTTCCCACTTCGGCACCTTGGAGATTTTCTGCCCTGGCTTGTAGAGCAGATGACTGGCCCAGCGCGGAATATTTTTGGCAGAAATCCCGCTCATATCGCCTTCGTAATAGCCGTCTTTTTCAAACAGCGACGTTGTGCCGCCGAGCATTAAAAGGCCTTTGGTAAAAGTGATTTCCGGAACTTTAAAATCCACCAGACTATACAGCTGCCGGAAGCCCATGCGACGGATAGAGCGAATCATGTCGGCGGTAACCGGAATGTGCTTGGACGCCGAGCCCGACGTGCCGCTCGAAAGCGCAAAGTATTTCACCTTGCCCGGCCAGCTCACGTTTTCTTTGTTTTTCAGCGCCAGGTGCCACCATTCGTCGTGCATCTTGTCATAGTCGTGCACCGGAACGGTTTGCTGAAACGCTTTCACAAAATCCAGTTCCTGCTCCAGGATACCGGCAAAATCGTAGTGCTTGCCAAACATCGTGTACTGGCCGCGCTCCAGCAGCTTGCGCAGCTCGCGCCGCTGATACACTTCGGGCGTAGCGGTGTTGCGCGCCATGCGCTTTCGAAGCTTAATAGAACGGGAAATCAGCGATCCAAGCAAGGCCATTTCTACAATGATTAATGATTAGAGATTAATGATTAGTGGGAAGACGTATCAGGTTTAATACTCACGAAACATGAAGCATGAAACATGAAACATATCTATAGTCCAGCGTATTCCTTCAGGTAGCCAAACTGCGGCGTCAGGTGTCCGTTTTCGCAGATGGTAGCGCGGCGGATGATGTCATTATCGTCTTCCAACAGAGCCGGAAGAATGTATTGGATGAGATGCTCGCCGAAGTAGGCCGAGGCATCGCGGGGCAATTCGTTGGGGAGATTGTCCACCGCCATTACGTCAATGGTGTCTTCACTGTCCTGAAACGGAGCGGTTTTCTGGAGCGTTTTCCGGGAAATGCCATACACCGGATCGGCAATAGTAGACGCGCCGATGTTGATGGGAACAGATCCGTCGGCGTCACAGGTAACGTCGGCAATCACGGAGATGCGGAAATCATCGCGCTGCACGTCTTTTTTCTCAAAAAGGCGGTCAATGCTTTCCTGCCAGTAGATGCCGTTGATAAGGATATCGGTGGCCGGAAGGTAGGGCTCAAAAGTGCAGCTGTAGGCTTCCGGCGTGGCGTGAAACTCATTGCGATCGTAGCCGCCGCCTTCTTTGCGTTGGTAGAGATCACCGCCTTTGAGGTGCGTAAAAACCGGTTCAGAGTAGGTATTTTTCCGGAAATCTTCCGGACTCACCTGGCGGATGTTCAGCAATTGCAGCACTTCTAACCCACCCTGCGCCACGCGCCCGGAGCCCGTCAGGACGATCCGCAAAGCCGGAAGTTTGACGTCTTTGTAAAGTGCTTTCAGCGCCTCGTAATCATGCACTTCATAAGCTGCCGGAAGGGTGAGTTTGCCGGTACGGTCGCCCCAGGTTTTAAAGGCGTTGTGCGCGCCCACGATGCCCGCCCAGGTGCCAAAGCCCAGCACGCGGCTGCCGTCGGCGTGGGTCAGGGTTTCGTAATCCACCATGCGAATCTTCTTTTCAATCAAAGCACGCATCAGGGGCTGGTTGTAGGGTTGCGCTTTTTTGGTGTGGGAGAAAAAGAAGTAGGTTTTTCCGGAAATAAGGTCTTTGATGGGCACTTCCTTCACCCCCATCAGCACATCACAATCGCTGAGGTCTTCCTGCAAAGTCACGCCCGCTTCGCGGTATTCGGCGTCGTTGTAGCAGCGGGTTGGGCTGGGCTGCACAAAAATTTCCACGCCGGGAAAAAGCGTTGGAATAGCAGCTGCCTGGCTGGGAGAAAACGGAACTCGGGAGTCGGGCGGATTTTTGCCTTCGCGGATAATACCAATGCGCACAGGGAAAAAGGGGTTTGTTTAATTTCGGGCGCAAAGATAACCCACCTATGTCCCCTACCCCCGACTATTTCGCCCTTTTGGACGTGCCGCGCAGCCTCTCGCCCAATGCCGCCGGGTTGCGCCGGAAATTTTACGCCCAGAGTGCCCTGCACCACCCCGACCGCATGGCCAATGCCGGCGCCGAGGCCCAAAGCGATGCGCTGCAAAAAACCGCCCTGCTCAACGAAGCGCTGCGCGTGCTCTCCCACCCGATGCTTCGGTTGGCGCACGTTTTAACGCTGGAGGGGCACCCACTTCCGGAAAACTATACTTTGCCGCCTGCTTTTATGATGGAGATGATGGAGCTGAACGAGCTGGCCGAAGATTCCCCCGAAGCTGCTGCGGCGCAGTTAGCTGAATTAGAAAGTGAATGGCAGCAAAACCTGGACGCGTTGACGACCCGATATGAAAGCGGCGAGCGCGGTGAAGGGCTTTTTAAAGCGTTTCAGGAGGCTTATTTCCGGAAAAAATACCTGGAGCGGGCAAAAATCAATCCATCATAGAACGCCTGCTGCGATTTTCCCGGCCTTAAAGATGTTTGAGGGCTTCGCGGCGGGAGAGCGGCTGCATTTCCGGGTGTGCTTCCACAAAACCTGTGACCCAATCCGGTGCCGTGCGGGCGTATTGCCGGAGCGCCCAGCCGATGGCTTTGCGAATAAAAAATTCTTTCGCGCCGAGGTGCGGAACGATGGTTGCAGCCAGCAGGTTGGGGTCGGTCGCTTTTTTATAAGTCAGTTGATGCAGGATCGCCGCGCGCACCAGCCAAAAGTTTTCGCTCTGGGTGTAGCGATGGATAACGGGCAGGGCTATTTCCGGAAATTGGGCCACCCAGCTGCCCAAACAATGTGGAGAAATAAAGTCAACCGTATCCCACCAGCTTTTAGTAGTTAGCATTTCCTCCAGTAAAACAATCGACTGTGGCGTGTAGTTTTTTCGGTTGTGATAGCACCAATCCATCGCCAGGTAATGAAATTCCCGTTGCGGCTCCTGAAACAGCGAGCGCATTAAAGCAGCTTTTTCTTCTGCCGAAAGATGTTTGTATTGGATGAAAATTTCCTTTTGAAGAGTCTTCCGTACTGGTGCTTTGATGCCCATAAAAGGGGCGATGTTTTTCATGTAGGCCTGCATCGGTGCCGCATTTTCCGGAACGGCAGCTTCGGCAAAAACACTGCGGATGTTTGTAAGAATATTAGCTATCGCTTTCAAAAAGAAAATTTTGGTCCAAAAATCCAAAAAATGAAGTTATGCCCCTATTTTTGCGCTCCGATTGAGGCCCAGATGGCGGAACTGGTAGACGCGCTAGACTCAAAATCTTGTTTCGGCAACGGAGTGCAGGTTCGATTCCTGTTCTGGGCACCCTCCTTAGAAAAAGCTGCGCTGGTCGCAGCTTTTTTAATTTTAGGCCATGAATCTTTCCAATGAAGAAAACCCTTGGTTCTCGTTTTGTTACTGGGAGTATTCTTTTTGAAAAGCCACAGGTTTTCCGGAAATAAAGCCTATGCAACTATGCTTGCAGATTTGTGGACCGGACTCAGCAGGGCTTAAGAACGGGGATTGAAAAAGAAGAACAGTTCGTTTTTGTCCTGTTCTTCAACTTCTTGGCCCTGTTCATCAACTTCTTAAAATTGCCGTATTAAAAGGTCGGATGTTTGTATTGCGCACTTTTCTATAAGGTAAACAGCGCGCATTTAGGATTGAACCTCAAAATGTTTATTCTAAATCCATCCGGCAATCATGAAACGACATTTACTTTTTCTGTTCTGTTTTTTTCTGTCGCTTACTGCGGCCCGCGCCACGGTGTATTACGTGGATGGCGCAAGAACCCACAACACCGGCAATGGCCTCAGCTGGCAGTTTGCCAAAAAGGATATACAGGCGGCCATCAATGCGGCAGCGAGCGGCGATGAAATCTGGGTGAAAGCCGGAACCTATCTGCCCACACTGGATCCCAACGGCGGTACTTCCCAGCGCAACAAAACGTTCTACCTCACCTCTAAAGACCTCAGGCTTTACGGCGGATTTTCCGGAAACGAAACCCTTCTTTCCCAAAGGGCACCCGCAACGAACCTAACGACCCTGAGCGGCGATCTGGACGGGTCGGGTGGTACCGATGATGCGTATCATGTGGTGGTAACAACTGGCCGGACGAGTGCGTGTGTGGTGGATGGATTTACCATTAGCGGCGGGCGGGCAGATGGTGGAAGCGTTTTTGCAGGCTTGAATCAAAACAGAGGCGGCGGGATGTATAATAACAGCAGCAGCCCCACGGTAACGAACTGCATTTTTACAGCCAACAGCGCAAATCTTTGGGGAGGCGGGATGTTTAACGCAAACAACAGCAGTCCTGCGGTAAGCAACTGTGTTTTCTCAGCCAATGTGGGCAGTGGAATGGCAAATTATCAGAGCAGTCCCGCCGTAAGCAGTTGTACCTTTTCCAACAATACCGCAACCAACGGCGGCGGCGGGATGTACAATGATGTCAGCACCCCTACGGTCAGCAACTGCACTTTTTCGGCCAACACCACAAGCACCTATGGCGGCGGGATGTATAATTACCAAAGCAATGCTACAGTAACAAACTGCACCTTTTCGTCCAATACGGCCAGCTACTCCGGCGGCGGAATGGCTAACCAAGGCAGCAATCCTACCGTAAGTGGCTGCGTTTTTACAGCCAATGCGGCTACAGATGTGAATACCTATGGCGAAGGCGGCGGGATGTATAACTTCTCCTACAGCAATCCCACAGTAGGCAATTGCGCTTTTTCGGCCAACACGGCAGGGAACTCCGGCGGTGGCCTGGCTAATTACAGCAGCGACGCTACGATCACAAGTTGCGTTTTTTCTGTCAACACAGCCCGTTATGGTGGGGGCGGAATCAGTAGCAGAAGCCTGGGTAACATCCAAACCACCATCACAATCAGCAGCAGTACCTTTTCTGCCAATACCGCTACCGATGCTTCGGGCGTAGGTGGCGGCATCGTTTTGGGCGCTTACAACGGCGGCACGATTACCAACAGTATTTTCTTTGGCAACACCACACCCAACAACGCAAACTGGGCTAACCGGCGAAACATTTTTAAATCAGGCCCCAACAAGTCTCTAACAGTTAGCTATACGCTGATTGGCGATTACAGCGCGGCGGCAACGAATGAATACACCGCTTCCAACATCCTTACCAGCGACCCGCTCTTTGTGGATACAACAGCCCCGGCGGGCGGTGATGGCGTTTGGAGAACTGCTGATGACGGCCTGCGCATTGGATGCACCTCGCCTGCCCGCAATGCCGGTACAGGCACGACACCTGCAACCGATATTTCCGAAAATCCGCGGGTAGGAGCACTGGATTTGGGTGCCTATGAGTATCAGGGCACGGGCTGCCCCACGCTGATTTATGTGGATGGCAGCCGCCCCAACAACAGCGGCTCCGGGGCGAGTTGGGCCAGCGCGAAAAAAGACATTCAGGTGGCGATTAATGAAGTAGCAGCAGGGGGCGAAATCTGGGTAAAAGCCGGAACCTACCTGCCCACATTGGACCCCAACGGCGGCACCTCGCAAAGAGACAAGACCTTTTACCTTACCACCAAAGACGTGAAGCTTTACGGGGGATTTTCCGGAAATGAAACGCTTCTTTCACAAAGAAATCCCACGACCAATGTAACAACGTTGAGTGGCGATCTGGATGGCGCGGGCGGCACGAACGATGCCTATCATGTGCTATTGACGATAGCCCGTACAAGTGCCTGTATAGTAGATGGCTTTACAATTACCGGCGGGCGGGCCAACGGGGGAACCACGTTTACAGTTACTTTTTTCAACGCGAGTATCGACCAGAGCAAGGGGGGCGGGATGTATAATGAATACAGCAGCAAACCTACCGTCAGCAATTGTGTTTTTTCGGCCAATACCGCGCAGGACGGAGGAGGAGTCTATAATATTAGTGTCAGCGACATTGTGATGAATTCCTGCACCTTCTCGGCCAATACGGCAAGCAATAATGGCGGCGGGATGTTGAATACCAATGGCAGCAGTCCTGTGTTGAATGCCTGTGCTTTTTGGGCCAATAGCGCCGCTAACAATGGAGGGGGGATGTTTAACACCAACAGCAGCAGCCCTACATTCAATTCCGTTGTTTTTGCAGCCAACAGTGCATCCAAAGGTGGCGGGATGTACAGCGAAAACGGCGGCAGTCCGGTAGTGCGTTCTGCTACCTTCTCGGCCAATACGGCCAGCAGCCAGGGCGGCGGCCTTTATTACGCCACTTCCGGCGGCGGCAGCATCACCAACGCTGTGCTGTATGGCAACACCGGCGGGCCTGCAAACCGGCAAAACATTTACAAAGACGGAACCAGTGCAGCACTTTCGGTGAGCTACGCACTCATTAGCGATTACAGTGCGGCAGCCACCAACAACTACACCTCCGGCGCGGGCATTATCGGCGGCAATCCGTTGTTTGTAAATTCCGGAAATCCCGCAGGCGCAGATGGTGTTTTCCGGACGGCTGATGACGGGCTGGCCGTCCGGTGTGTTTCTCCGGTGCGCAATGTTGGCACTGGCACGACGCCTGCAACCGATATTGTGGGCAGCAATCGCTTTGGAACGATAGACCTTGGCGCGTATGAATATCAAGGCACCGGCTGTCCGACACGGATGTATGTAGATGCCGGTAAGGCGGACAATGCAGGCGTGGGCACGAGCTGGGCGACGGCAAAGAAGGATGTGCAGATGGCTCTCACCGACTTGGTGGCAGGCGGCGAAATATGGGCGAAAGCGGGAACCTATCTGCCCACCGAAGACCCCAACGGCAACGCCTCGCCTACCGACCCACGCGACAAAGCATTCTATATCACCACCAAAGACGTAAAGCTTTACGGCGGATTTTCCGGAAATGAAACCTTACTTTCCCAACGCAATCCTGCAACCAACGTGACAATCCTGAGCGGCGATCTGGGTGGACCCAGCGATACCAATGATGCCTATCATGTGCTGGTAACCATTGGGCGCAGCAATGCCTGCGTGGTGGATGGATTTACGATAAGCGGTGGGCGGGCCAATGGCAATAGTAGCTTGAGTGTTGCTGCGGCCAGTACCTCTATTTACAGATTTCTGGGCGCGGGGATGTGCAACAAAGGCAGCAGTCCCTCTGTAAATGCCTGTGTCTTCTCTTCCAACACCACAAGCGACTTTGGCGGGGGGATGTGCAACGACAACAACAGCCGTCCTGTTGTAAATTCCTGCACCTTCTCATCTAATACCGCAGGCTACGATGGCGGAGGCATGTACAATAGCTATGGCAGCAGTCCTGCGGTGAGTTTCTGCACGTTCTCCTCCAACACGGCAGGCTACAATGGTGGGGGGATGTCCAATTACCAAATAAGCAATCCGATTCTCAACACTTGTACCTTTTCAGCTAATACAGCAAAATCAGGCGGGGGACTTTATAACAGCTACAGCAGCAGTCCCACCTTAAACGCCTGTACTTTCTCAACGAATAACGCCACCCTTTATGGCGGCGGGATATACAACCGCGATAGCGATCCTAATCTAAACACCTGCACCTTCTCGGTCAATAGCGCTACGCTCTATGGCGGCGGGATATACAATACCGACACCAGCTATCCGGTGGTGCGTGCCTGCATCTTCTCGGGCAATACCTCGAACAACAATGGCGGGGGGATGTACAATGAGGATGGCAGCAGGCCTGTGGTCAAGGCCTGTACCTTCTCTTCCAACAGCGCAATTAATTATGG